>JBBSHC010000295.1:0-5393 GCA_038253425.1 Leptolyngbyales cyanobacterium
GTGGCTTTTGTACACCTGGCATGGTGATGAGCGCCGAGAAGCTGGTCGTTGAGTCAGAAAGCGATTTGCGCTGGCAACTCCGAGGCAATCTTTGTCGCTGCACAGGGTATACGGCGATCGTGGAGAGCATTTTGGCGGGAAAGGGGATTGGGGAAGGAGGGGAAGCAAAAGCAAAGGAGGCAGGGGAAGCAGAAGCAGAAGCAGGGGAAGCAAGAGACGATCGGGCATCGCTACTCCTTGCCTCATACCCTGCACTCCACACCTCACAAATTGGGCAAAGCATTCCCAAGCAAGACGGTCCTGAAATTGTGACTGGGCAGCCTGTGTATACGTCTGATTGGGCACCACCGGGCTTGCTCCATCTCAAGGTGCTGCGATCGCCCCATCCTCATGCCCGGATTCGCCAGATTGATACGGCAAAAGCAAAGGCACTTCCGGGCGTTCACGCTGTTTTGACGCACGAAGATGTGCCTCGTCGGGCTTACACCACTGCCGGACACGCAGATCCTGTTCCTGACCCGCTTGATCACTTTTTGTTGGATCACAAGGTGCGCTTTGTTGGCGATCGGGTGGCAGCAGTTGTCGCAGAATCAGTGGCGATCGCGGAGCAAGCGTGTCGGCTCATTGAGGTGGATTACGAAATCCTGCCGCATGTGATTGATCCCATAGAAGCAATGGGACATGGGGGATGGGGACTGGAGAGGGCGCAAAATCCAGCAGTGGGAGATCGTCCCGTGCCGATCATTCACGATGAACCGGACGCGCTCAACATCTGCGATCCGCAGCACAATCTTGCGGGTCGGGTCGTGCTAGAAGCGGGCGATTGGGAAGCGGGGTTTGCGGAGGCGGATCTGGTTGTTGAAACAATCTACTCGTTGCCGCCTGTGCAACACACGCATCTGGAACCTCACATCAGCACGAGTTGGCTGGAGCCAGATGGAACGCTAGTGGTGCGATCGAGTACGCAAGTGCCGTTCCACTGTCAGCGAGTGTTGTCAGAGTTGTTTGATCTGCCGAAGGAAAAAATTCGGGTTTACAAGGCAAAGCTGGGTGGCGGTTTTGGCAATAAGCAAGAGATTCTCAGCGAAGATTTGTGCGTGCTGGCAACGCTGCAAACAGGGCATCCGGTGCAGTGGGAGTTTACACGGCAGGAAGAATTCACCTGCACTAATAGCCGTCATGCCATGACCATTCGCCTCAAAACAGGTGTTAAAGCCGACGGCACGTTAGTAGCGCAGGATATGGAAGCGATCGCCAATACAGGTGCCTATGGCAATCACGGCTCTACCGTCGTCTTCCTGGCGGGTTACGAACCCTTTGGTCTCTACCGTTGCCCCCACAAACGCTACCGGGGCTATGCCGTCTACACCAATACCATGCCTGCCGGAGCCTTCCGTGGTTATGGCGCAACCCAGGGCTGCTTTGCAATGGAATCCCAATTAGATGACATTGCCCGCAAACTCGCGCTTGACCCAGTAGCACTGCGACTCAAAAATGTGATTCGTCCGAGTGACGTGATTTCCCTCGGACGCTCCGACGACCACTTCAACCTGATTGGCAGCTATGCCGTGGAAGAATGCTTCACCAAAGTGACAGAGGCAATGCATTATACTCCCGGTTCACCACCTGTGATTGATGGTACAAAGCGTCGTGGCGTAGGCATTTCCCTCTCGATGCAAGGCAGTGGTCTCTCCAAGATTCATCTGGCTGGCGTCAAACTCTCCCTTATGTCAAACGGGAGGTTTTCGATGCGAACGGGTGCAGTCGATGTCGGTACTGGCTCCGACACAACCCTGCGTCAAATTGCTGCCCATGTCCTCGGTGTCACCGTCCCAGACATCGACATCATTACCGCTGATACTCACCACACTCCCTTTGATGCCGGTTCTTATGCCTCTGCCACCCTGTATATTTCGGGACAATCAGCCAAGCAAGCCGCTGAAAAACTGCGCGATCGCTTGCTGCAAGTTGCCGCGCCGTTATTGCACACCACACCAGAAACGCTGGCGATCGCTCAAGGTTTGATCCACAGCCCAACCGAAACGCTTTCGCTTACAGATCTTGCTGCCATACTTCGGGAACAGACCCAGAGAGAGGCAACCGAGCTTCCATCGACGGAGAAGCTGCTACCGTCTGAGACCGCAGTCCCTTTATCTCCCATCGCTCAGCCCGTGCTTACCGCCGAAAACGACTATGCCGCCAATGAATCAACCCTCACCTTTGCCGTGCAGGGGGTGGAAGTGGAGGTGGATACAGAAACCGGGAAAGTGCAGGTTCTACGATCGGTACAGGCGATCGACCTGGGTACTGCCATCAACCCCCGCATTTGCTTGGGACAAGCCACAGGCGGCAGCGCAATGGGCATTGGTTACGCGCTGACAGAAGAACTGCTCATGGACGATCGTGGGACGATTACCAACCCTGGTTTTCGTACCTACCGCATCCCAACGGCTGCCGAAATGCCACTAATGGAAGTGTTTTTGGTGGAAAAAGCTGACCCGCATGGACCCTTTGGTGCCAAAGGCGTTGGCGAAATTACCACTAACTGCATGGCTCCCGCGATTGCCAATGCGATCGCCCATGCCACGGGCGTTCGTCTGACCCGCCTGCCAATGACACCAGAGCGTGTATGGACAGCCTTACACGCTGAAGCGATCAAAAGCGATGGTTAGTAAAAAGCGATCGGGGTCATCTCACTCCGTTCACTGTTTTACACAGCAAACTGAAGCCGTGCGAAACCATTCATGCGGTTTGAATCGGCACTCCCACTTTCTTTGGTGTTGGTGAGGGGAGTTTCCAACGATCGCCTTTGGGAGATGACGGCGTGTGAAAGGGATGGTGATTCCTCCATTCATCATGAGGTTGTAACGATACACAATCAACCTGATCGGTCACAAACCTAGCTCCTGCTTGACCTCACTCCAGGGAACTGTGCCCTTAGAAGCAATCTCTTCCCGGATCGCTTTCAGGTCTTGCAGGTCTTCTTTCTCCTGCTCGTCATGACGCTCAATTAAATATTCAAGATAGTGCAGTGCCTCTGACGGTAGGGGACTCCCTGGTCTGCCAGTGCCTTGGCGCTCACTGCTGCTGCTAAGACGGGCTCACACGGCAGTGCCACACTGCTTGGGCACTTTTGCTTGAGGCTGGCGGCTCGCTTTGCCAGCGTCAAAGGATCGTTTGATGGGTCTCTGAGGCTCTGACCTGCTCGGCTCAAGCCTTGGAGCCTTTTTGATCCCCTTCCGTCAGTGCCATTCGAATTCAGTCACCTCTAATCACTTCTATGTCATGACTCTTGAGAATGGTCTATGGTTAAGCCAGGGCTGTTACAGACAGCAACAAACGAAATGAACGACCAAAAAGACGCTCTAATCGACAGCAGCGCTGAGTCCTTCGTCTAAAGTCCAGTAAAATGAAGAAACAGAGCGATCGCTGGCAACTCTGTGATACGGCACGCTATCTAAACTCAGACTCATGCAAAATTTCTGGAACACCGTTTCCAAATACCCCATTTTTATCACTGGCGTTATCCTGGGTGTGCTGTTAAACGCCGTCAAGCCCCTTGCACCGTTGTTTAGGAACCCAGTGACGGCGATCGCGCTTGTAAGCGTCATCATTGCTGGCATTGCTTTCATTAGTTTTACCCTTCGCGCCATGCTGGGCATTGGTTTCGCTTGATTTGCGCCTGCTGTAGTAGACGCTGACCGCCTGCCAACAGCCAGCCAACTTTGCATCAAGCACCACACATATTAAGAGGTAGGTTTGTTATGGCTACGAGTCGTCGGGTTGCCCGCGTTGCCGAGTTAATTAAACGCGAGGTCAGCCAGATGTTGCTCTCTGGCATCAAAGATGACCGGGTTGGGGCAGGCATTGTCAGCGTTACGGATGTTGATGTTGCGGGTGATTTGCAGCACGCCAAGATTTTTGTCAGTATCTATGGCACCAGCGAAGCCAAAGCCGAAACAATGGCTGGCTTAAAGTCGGCAACGGGTTTTGTTCGCAGTGAATTAGGGCAGCGTATTCGTCTACGCCGCACACCCGAAGTTACTTTTTTGGAAGATTTATCGATCGAACGGGGCAATAAGGTGCTGTCGTTACTCAATCGCCTGAGTGAAGAACGGCAAGCCTCGGAAGTTACAGAAAATGAGGAGGAGGCAGGGGTAGAGGGTTGACATCGATGAATTCTAGTCTGCCTTTGTCGCTTCGCTTGCTCTAACTTGGCTTGATCGAGGAACATAATGGGGTTGATTATCAGCAGTCCTAAAACGTCTCTACCTGCACTAGTGATGCTCTCACAATAAACTCGTGCTGGTCAGGGCTTTAAGCGTGTACGGTTGTTCTACGTAGCAATAGCGTGTAAGCACAGTACCAAAACAACGCAAAAGCCAAAGCTATCCTGTTTTGACCATGCATTTTTGGGCAGTCATCAAGAGCGGGTAAAAGAAGACAGCAGACCCAAGCAAGGCTTTGGTGTGGGATAGGCTAGTTCGCCCACTTTACTGGTGCTAAAGCCAAGCCCTGCTAGCGCTTCGACAAACTTAACTGCAACCCCAACCCCATCAATCACCGGAATGCCCAGTTGCTCACTAAGCGGAGCCGCTAGATCTGCCATGCCGCCACAGCCCAGTACGATCGCACTACACCCATCCTCCTTCATGGCTCTGTGACATTCTTGCAAAAGGGCGGCTTTTGCGTACGTACCGTCTTCCAGGCTCAAGACGGGCAAGTCGATCGCGCGGATCTGTCGGCAAAAACGTGTCATGCCATAGCGATCGACCAGGTGTTGGGCAATGCCCCGCGTCCGTTCCAGCGTTGTGACAATGGAAAACCTTGTTGTGATACAAGCAGCGTGCATAGCAGCCTCGGCGATACCAAGTACAGGCGCTTTTGCCAACTCCCGTGCCGCTAATAAACCAGGGTCGCCAAAGCAGGCAATCACATACCCATTCATGCCGTCTGCTTCACCCTTGCGAATTTCATCCAATACACCAATCACGCTCAGTGCCTCGTCATAGTGCCCTTCGATCGCCACAGGACCCATTTTAGGATGGCAGGCAATGATTTCCGTACCGGGACTGGCAACCGCATGGGCAGCAGCACCAATTTTTGCGGTCATGCTGGCAGTCGTGTTGGGGTTAATCACTTTAATTTTCATAGGGCGGCAGAAGAACGCTTGTGAAATTGTTGTTGAGGACAACAGCGAACAGGTGAGAGTAGTGAACCTGAACAGATAGATTGCATTGTATACAATAAATGTATGCTAATTTTGTACGCAACTTAAACAGTAAGAAGAGCGCGATTGCCACCAAGCATAAGCAGCATGAAGTGTCCCCAGTGTGGCTCAGAGCAAATTAGCAAAAATGGGCATCGACGCGGCAAGCAAAACTATCGCTGCA
>JBBSHC010000296.1:0-5375 GCA_038253425.1 Leptolyngbyales cyanobacterium
AGCCACACTTACACTCACGCTTGCGCTGGCAACCTTGGTTCTACCCAGTTACAAGCCCCCCGATACGGGTGGTCCCACCACTTCTGGAGGCAGTGGGACGAGAGCGCATGGTGGTCGGCAATCTTGAGACTCGCTGTTTTGGCCTCGCCATTTTTTCAGACGATTTTAAACAGATATGGCTATACATTCGCTTATAAAACGGCTAAACTTCTCGTTCATGGGAAGAGCTGATTTTGAACGTGTCTATGAGTATTGTTAAATATCGGTCGGTAGTTGCTGCCATCCTGGCATTTGTAATGGTCGCCTTGGTGAGCCTGGGTAGCGTGGCAGAGGCAAAAACGCTGTCTTACACCAGTGCCCAAACAGCCGAAATTCAAACCTATGCAGCGGAAGTGGTTGAGCTACGCGATCGCCTGCCCGAACTTGCAACGCTGGTGCAAAAGCAGGATTGGACGTTTGTGCGTAACTTCATTCACGGTCCTTTAGGAGAGTTGCGCGCCAAGATGGCGTACATCTCTCGCAACCTGCTCCCTCCTGACCAGACGAAAGCCCGTGACTTTACCAAAGATGCCTTCAAGAGCTTAGTTGCGCTTGATGCGGCGGCTGAAACGAAGAACTACAAAGTGGCGGTTCGCAGCCTCGACAAAACGATCAAAAGCCTGGATGCGTTTCTGGAATTAGTTCCAAAAAGCTAGGGGCATGGTCAGGCGTCAGGCTTTGCCGTAATGGATGGGTTCTCTTGAGAGCCATCGTTCAGGCGTTCAGCCGCACAGAACCAGCATACAGGAGCTAGTGACCACAGTTCAGCCTCAACGCTCAAGACCTTCGCCGCCTTCCATCCCTCATGGTTAACGTTGTCGTCGTTGGGTGTGGTGTGGTCGGAGCCGCGATCGCTTATGAGCTGAGCCATGTTCCGGGGCTGGCTATAACCGTTGTCGATCGCCAACAACCAGCGACGGGAGCAACGGGGGCAGCGTTGGGTGTGCTGATGGGAGCCATCAGCCAGAAAACGAAGGGCAACAATCTGCGGATGCGTTTGGCTGGTATTGAACGCTACAACGTTTGGGTTCCTGAACTCGAAGCACTGACAGGTCAGACCATTCGGTTTAACCAGCACGGCATCTTGCGGCTTTGCTTTGCTGGCGACAAGCTAAATTTTTGGCACACACTTGCTGCTGTGCGGCGATCGCAAGGTTGGCAGCTAGATATTCTCGATCGTTCTCAGTTAGCAGACGCCTACCCCCAACTCGATTTAGATGGCGTCACGGCGGCTGTCTATTCACCGCAGGATCGGCAGGTCGATCCAACGGCATTGACTCAGGCGCTAGTGATTGCCGCTGCCCAAAAGGGCGTGACCTTCCAGTTTGATACGACTGTTCTAGGGGCTGAACCGTACGATCGCCATGACACTGCATCAGAAAGCACCTTGCAGCAGTGTCAGCGACTGCAAACCACAAACGGATCACTAACAGTTGATTGGCTAATTATTGCGGCTGGACTGGGATCAACCCCCCTCACAGCCAAGCTGCAACACGCTGTCGCTTTGCGCCCTGTTTTGGGTCAAGCAGTACAGGTGCAGATGCCCGTGAGCAGCGACCCTGGCTTCCAGCCCGTGATTACGGGTGAAGATGTCCATATTGTGCCGCTAGGCAACAGCGAGTACTGGTTAGGAGCAACGGTGGAATTTTCAACAACTGATCCTGTGCCCGATGCAGCCGCGCTAGCAACCGTGGTGCAGGCAGCGATCGCTCGGTGCCCAGCTTTAGCAGAAGCGGCGATCGTGCGTACCTGGTCTGGTTTACGCCCCCGTCCTGAAGGTCGCCCTGCGCCTATTATCGAACGGCTTCCTGGCTACCAAAACGTGCTTTTGGCAACAGGGCACTACCGCAATGGCGTTCTGCTGGCACCCGCAACGGCAACCCAGATCCGGCAAGCGATCGTCGCTTAGAGACGGCTCAAATCAAATAATCAAATCAAATAAGTAGAGACCGGCAAGGGAGCGGTTTATTTGGCTTGACCAAACGAGAAGCCTCGACGAGACGATCGTGCCTTAGCAACCTGCACCGTAAAACTCACCCGATCGATGACGTCACCACTCTTAACCTGCAATGTCCACTGACCCGGTTTTGCCACCCAAAACACTGAATCTGGAGTTTGGGTTTCTAACAATTGCCCGTTCAGCCGCCATTCAACCGTTTGGCTAGCATCACTCGCCAGCTTGAACTGAAGCCGCTGCGGTTCAGAGCCAGCATCCAATAGAAAAACGTCGCCATCACGTGGTGAGAGCAGCCGCAGACTAGCTTCGGTCGGTAAGACGGGTTGCATTGCCAGCCACTCGTTATATTCGGGCGGCAATTTGAGGCGGTAATGGGGCTTGCCTTCACGATCGATAACTGTCCGGTAGAAAGGATCAGGCTGGCGATCGTACTCATTCAAGTCTGCCGGATACAAGTATTCCTGCACCACAGACATGCAAGCAGGCGTGGGACGCGCACCCGACAGCGCACAGATCGGACGCTTAACCAAACCTGTAGGCGGTGGAAATGCTGTCGGCTCTTGCTGTTCATGCAAATGTAACATCAGGCGATGCCAAACTGGAGCAGCCCCTGTGACACCAGAAACCTGCCGCATTGGTTCGCCATCAAAGTTACCAACCCAAACCGCAACCGTATAGTCTCTAGTAAAACCAACCGTCCAGGTGTCGCGGAAATCAGACGAGGTTCCTGTTTTGACGGCAGCAGGAAACGGCAAACTCAGCAGTGATGATACGCCAAAGGCTTTGGCACGCGCATGAGAGTCACCCAGCATCTCGGTAATCAGCGCCCAGGTAGAGGAAGCGGAAGAAAGGGAGGCGTCTGAGACAGGTGAGGCTCGCTTTGCAACCGTCTCCTCACTTTCTTCTTTACTCACTTTCAAAGGCAGGGTTTGCCCCTGATTAGCCAGTGTCAAATACGCGCGTGCCAGCTCCCACAGGCTAACTTCGCCGCCGCCGAGTGTTAATCCCAAGCCGTAATAGTCTGCGGGTTGGTTGAGATGGGTAAAACCCAATTGATGCAAGCGATCGAGAAAGGACGGCACCCCAACCGTTTCTAGAACCCTGACTGCTGGCACGTTGAGCGAATTTGCCAATGCCACCCGTACACGTACAGGTCCCTGAAACGTTTCGCTGTAGTCAGACGGCGTGTAAAGTTTCGCACCCGGAATCGCATAGCGAGTGGGCACATCTGCCAGCACTGTATTGGGACGAACGACTCGTTTTTCTAATGCAAGCTCGTAGAGAAAGGGTTTGAGCGTCGAACCCGGTTGGCGCAATGCCTGTACTCCATCATTGCGTCCCTTCTGCATGTCGGCAAAATAGTTGGGAGAGCCGACATACGCCAGCACTTCGCCTGAGTGGTTATCCAGCACGATCGCAGCAGCATGGTGAACATTATGGGGTGCTAGAGATTGAATAACCTGCTGAACCTGGGCTTCGGTGAACTGCTGCAAGGAGCGATCGAGCGTTGTCCGCACGTGAGCCATATGGGTAGATGGCTGGCTGGCAAGCCAAAAAAGAAAATGTGGCGCGGCAATAATGCCTTGCTGTCGTGGTTGCAGGGAAAGTGCTTCAGCAAACGCTTTGTCTGCCTGAGTACGAGTGATGCTGTGATCGTGAACCATACGATCGAGCACGTAGGTTTGGCGTTCTTTCAATGATGCCCAGCGATCGTAGGGATTAAGGCGCGTGGGATCATTGGGGATCGCTGCGAGTAAGCTGGCTTGGGCAACGTTGAGGTCGCTGGCAGGACTGTCAAAATAAATCCGGGCAGCCGCTTCTACGCCATAAATATTGCCACCCATCGGTAAGCGGTTGATATATGCCTGAAGGATTTCGTCTTTCGTCATGCCAGCCGACAGTCGCCAGGATGACCAGATTTCCTTGAGTTTCTCTGGCAGGGTGCGGGGAGCCGGATCAAGCATTCGAGCAAGCTGCATAGTGATCGTAGAGGCACCACTAACAATCTGACGCGCCTGCATCGCTTCTAGTAAAGCCCGGACAAGCGCTCGCCCATCCAGTGCGCCATGTTGATAAAAGCGACCATCTTCTGCTGCCACGATCGCCTGAAGGAAGTGCGACGAAACCTGCGACAACGGCACCGCTACCGTATGCTCTTGGTCACGTGTGAGCACCGTTCCTAAAGGCAACCCATTGCGATCGACAAATTCGACCGCTTGCTGATCTTGCCCTAAGTCCATAGCGCGAATCGGCACCAGATAGGGGAGCGATCGCAGCCCCAAACCTAGCAAAACAAGCGTCAGCAGCACATTGACTGCCAGGCGTCTGGAGTACCACTGCCAGCTTGCCAGCCACCAATCGTTTGACCCTTTAAGTGCCTTCTTTAAAAATTGTCGCTTTGATAAGAGGTTTTGCTTGAAGCGCAATCCTCGGTGCTGATGCATAGCTCATCCCTCTGGCAGCGATCGATCGCATAGCAAACTGACTACACCTTGCTATGCGATCGATCCGACAAGCGATCGCACAGACTGTTACGACTTTAAATTCTCTGGGAAACCTGAAAGAGAAGCATTGACCGCTTTCATTCCTCAGGGTGCCTTTCTATGAAAACTTGCCTCCTACAAATGTGTCTTAAAAGTCAGATTGCTGCCTCATGGCGCTCCGAAAAGCGATTGCAGTCGGCTGAGTCTGGTTTCTCGCTGCTTGAACTGCTCGTTGTCATCGTTATGATCAGTACCCTGTTTGCCATCGTGGCTCCTGGCTGGGCAACGTTCATGAACGGGCAACGTCTCAATGTCGCTCAAGATGAAGCATATCAGGCAGTACGCGATGCTCAAAGCAGTGCTAAGCAGCATCACATTGCATGGCAAGCCAGCTTTCAGAACGCCAACGGCAGCGTCCAATGGGTCACTCACCCGGTCAGTAGCACACCAACTACATCTCTCTGGCACAGTCTTGACTCAAACATTCAGCTCGACAGCGAAACCACCCTCCCCGAATCAGGCGGCATTTACAGAATACAGTTCGACTACAGCGGTCAAATCAAAGGGCAACTGGGTCGGCTGACGCTGTCTGGCAAGCTCAACGGCAAGGCAAAGCGCTGCGTGATTGCTTCCACCTTGCTTGGTGTCGTTCGGGTTGGTCAAGATCATCCAAAACCGCAAAATGACAAGTATTGCTACTGATTTTCCATCGCCTTGAGAGCCTGTTCAGTTTTGGTCCGATCGAGCTTCAAGACTAACGTTCCCAGCGGTGGTAGACAGAGATCGAGCGAGTAAGGCTGATTTTGATATGCCCATTCATCAGTCCACTTACCGCCCAGATTGCCCATATTGCTGCCACCATACTCGCGAGAATCGCTGTTCAGCAACTCAGTGTA
>JBBSHC010000297.1:0-5370 GCA_038253425.1 Leptolyngbyales cyanobacterium
CGTTGATTGATGCCACAATCCCAGTAGCAATCCGGCTGCGAAAGCCATTACGACTGGAAGCGGGCAAAGCCGAGTACGAGCTATTAGCAGAGCTAAAAGAAATCGCCCAGGAGAACCATGTTTTCCGCTCTTTTATTGGCATGGGCTACTCCAACTGCATTACGCCGCCTGTCATTCAGCGCAATATCCTCGAAAATCCGGGTTGGTATACTCAATACACCCCCTACCAGCCCGAAATTGCTCAGGGTCGTCTGGAAGCACTGCTCAATTTCCAAACGATGGTGACTGATTTGACGGGTTTAGAAATTGCTAATGCATCTCTGCTTGATGAAGCAACGGCAGCCGCAGAAGCGATGGCAATGAGTTATGCCGTGAGCAAAACGAAGGCAAAGGGGTTCTGGATCTCGGCAGCCTGTCATCTTCAAACGATCGCCGTTGTGCAGACTCGCGCTCGACCGTTGGGCATTGAGGTCATTGTGGGCGATCACCAAACCTTTCAGTTTGATCAGCCCATCTTTGGGGTGCTGTTGCAGTATCCCGCCAGTGATGGTGCAATTTACGCGTATCAGGAATTTTGCGATCGCGCTCATGCGGCTGGAGCGTTGGTAACAGTTGCCGCCGATTTGCTGAGCCTGACGCTGCTCACACCACCGGGAGAGTTTGGAGCCGACATCGCGATCGGGAACACTCAGCGCTTTGGCGTTCCACTTGGGTATGGAGGACCTCATGCCGCCTACTTTGCGACTAAAAATGACTACAAGCGGCAGTTGCCCGGTCGTCTGGTAGGCGTGTCAAAAGATGTATATGGCGCACCTGCCTTGCGGTTGGCGCTGCAAACCCGCGAACAACACATCCGTCGGGATCAGGCAACGAGCAATATCTGCACAGCGCAAGTACTGTTAGCGGTGGTTGCCAGTATGTACGCCGTCTATCACGGTTCTAAAGGCTTACGGCGCATTGCCGATCGCGTGCATCATCTCACCGTTCTTTTAGCAGAAGGGTTGCGGCGGTTAGGCTACACACTTGGCTCAGAACCATTTTTTGATACGTTGCGCGTTGAAGTGCCAGAAGAGAAAGTTGCTAAAGTGATCCGGCGTGCCCATTCTCACCAGATCAACCTGCGGCAAATTGATGCCCACACTTTTGGCGTCTCTCTGGATGAAACGGTCTCCTCTGACGATTTACTTGCCCTCTTCCAGATCTTTGCAGGCGAAGAAATCACTCATTTTACGCCCGAAGATCTCATTGCTGCGCTGCCGCACCATCGCCTTCCACCCGACCTGACCCGCACTACTCCTTACCTGACGCACCCCGTCTTTAATACGCATCATTCAGAGACGGAATTGTTGCGCTATATGCACCGTTTGCAGTCTAGAGATTTGTCGCTTACCACAGCCATGATTCCGCTAGGCTCTTGCACGATGAAGCTAAACGCGACTGCCGAAATGTTGCCAATTACGTGGGCGGAGTTTGGGCAAATTCATCCCTTTGCGCCGCTGGATCAAACCCATGGCTATCAAACCCTGTTTGGGCAGCTAGAGCACTGGTTAGCCGAAATCACGGGCTTTGCTGGGGTCTCCCTTCAGCCAAATGCAGGTTCTCAGGGAGAGTATGCAGGCTTACTGGTGATCCATCAGTATCATGAGCAGCGTGGAGACGGGCACCGCAACATTTGTCTAATCCCTCACTCTGCTCACGGCACGAATCCAGCGAGTGCGGTGATGGCGGGGATGAAAGTGGTGGTGGTTGCCTGCGATCGCGAGGGCAATATTGATCTAGCCGACCTGAAAGCGAAAGCCGAACAGCACCGTGATCACCTGGCAGCGCTGATGGTGACGTATCCCTCGACGCATGGGGTCTTTGAGGAAGGCATTCAGGTAATCTGCGAAACGGTTCATGCCAATGGTGGGCAAGTTTACATGGATGGTGCGAACCTAAACGCGCAAGTCGGCTTATGTCGTCCGGGCGATTTTGGCGCAGATGTGTGTCATCTGAATCTTCACAAAACCTTTTGTATCCCTCATGGCGGCGGCGGCCCGGGGATGGGTCCGATTGGCGTAGCGGCTCATCTAATGCCGTTCTTGCCCAGGCACCCGCTCGTCGCTGTCGGCGGCAAGCAAGGGATTGGTGCAGTGTCAGCAGCCCCCTGGGGTAGCCCCAGTATTTTGCCCATTTCCTGGGTTTACATTGCGCTCATGGGTGCGGAAGGGTTGACCAAAGCTACTCAGGTTGCCATTCTCAACGCGAACTACATTGCCAAACGGTTAGAAAGCTACTATCCCGTCTTGTACAAGGGTAAGCATGGGTTGGTGGCGCATGAGTGTATTTTAGACCTGCGCCAATTCAAAAAGACGGCTGAGATTGACGTGGATGACATTGCCAAACGGTTGATTGATTATGGTTTCCATCCTCCGACCGTCTCCTGGCCCGTAGCAGGCACCATGATGGTGGAGCCGACCGAAAGTGAATCAAAGCAAGAACTCGATCGCTTCTGTGATGCCATGATTGCGATTCGAGCCGAAATTCAGGCGATCGAAGATGGTACGGTCGATCGCAAAAACAACGTGCTCAAACATGCGCCCCACACTGCCGCTGCCTTAATGACAGAGGATTGGGAGCGACCCTACTCCCGTCAGGATGCCGCTTATCCGACGCAGTGGACGCGAGACAATAAGTTCTGGGCAACCGTTGGACGCATCGATCAGGCGTATGGCGATCGCAACCTCGTCTGTAACTGTCCGCCAATGGAAGCTTACGAAGGTTAACCTGCAAACGCAGAGGCTCCGGCGCTGTGCCTCCTCGCTAATTGATCTGAGTCGCGTGCCCCCAAACAGGAGTGGGAGGGGTAATACGAGTGGGGGGCATTGGTACTCGTTCCGGTGCGGCTGGGGCAAGCGTAGGATAGCTACTAATCTGCACAAAGCTGGGCGTGAATAAGAAAATGTGTTCGCCAATGCGCTCTTGATGCCCATCAATAGCGAAAGCTGCCCCTGCCACAAAGTCAACGCAGCGCTGCGCGGCATCGGCATCCATCAAGCTGAGATTTAAAATAATCGACCGCCGCTCTCGTAAGGCGATGACTGCCTGAGGCATTTCCTCAAACGATCGCGGTTCCATCAAACACATCTCTGTGGGTGCCTGTCGGTTTGGCATACCCACTACGTTACTGGGTGCTGGTGTCTGATCTGGGGCATACGTCTCTGGCGAACCATAGTAGGCTGGGGAGCCATCTTCTTCATATTCGTACTCATATTCATTCTCGTCATAGCGATCGTCAAAGCCAAACGAGTTCCACACGCGCTGGAAAATGTTCATAGCAGTCCACCTTGAGACTAGTGCATACGTTCCATTCTAGCCGACGAAATCGCACTGCACCAGAGGCAAAACTTGGGCGATATGCCGATGGCTATCCAACCGATAAACAGTCTGCTGTAGGTGTTGTGCATTGACTCAACATTCCCGATCTGGCTGGGTCTTTGGTGTCACAGCGTCAATGTACTCTCGCCAGCGCCGAATTTTACCATCAGCAAAATCAACCACGATCGCATCATCCGCACAGCTACGCTTACCCGTGTCATTTTCAGTGTCTGTCCATGTCCACTCGACCACTGCTTGCTGTCCTTCAACGATGATGCGCTGAACTTCAATATCAACGTGAGAATGACTGTCGAAAAACTCACTTGCAACTTTCTCGATCGCCGCCGGACCAACTACTTTCTGCCCAGGCACGACAAACTCTCCCTCAGGCACAAATAATTTCGCAACCGCTTTCGCGTCGCCCTCGCTCCAACTAGCGGCAGCCTGCCGAATCATCGATCGCATTGCCTCGGGCGGCATTAGAGTCACTGTCTCTATCCTTCTAACTTGCTCTATCTGATTGGCTGTCACGGCTAGAGATGCAACACCAGCCGCGATCGTGACTGCGATCGTCAGCACAATCAGAAAGCCAAGAAACACATTTCTCAACATGAGGCGAAGCCACAACAAATTCCCGACAGCGCAATTATGTCGGTCGTTCTTTTAAGCACCTTGAACAGTTTTAAAGGCTCACCGAATCTCTAAGTGCAGCACAACCCTTCCAGCTGATGAATGCTTTCCACTAACATCTTCCAGTGAAATAATACCAATACAAACGTCTTTTACCTCTGACCGCTCTGATAGAGGGTTTAGCCTCCCGTTGGTAAAAGCAAAGTGGAGGAAGCGACAAAAACTCCACAACCGTCGGCATCAGCCTATATTTGGCACTGTCCTCACCTCTGCGGTCGCTCTCCTTGAAGGTGGGGTTCTGGGTCACAGCGATATAACCCCCATACAGTGCGCTACGTATGTCATAACCACATCTAGAAGTTATGAATAAAGAATATCGGTTGAAACTTCGTCTTCACTCATCCCTAAGTCCTAAAGTCGTCTAATGAGAGGCAGAAAGACCTGCAACTAAAGAGATAGGGTGTCAGGCAGACATATAGTTCCTCAAAAATATTGCACAAAACAACACTGCCCGAAGTCGGCTTAGCTGTCGATAATCGGCTTTTTGCTAACTACTACCAGCCAGAACATCAGTTTGCTAACGCTCTCAACGACAGCTATGTTTTCAGGTTTACGTCGTTAGCGCAGATTAGCTAAGCGCCGCTGATATTGTTCACGGTTGAATTGCTGCTCCTCTGGGGTCAAAATCACAGTGACAACGGGTAAACGCATATCCCACTGCACCTCAGCGAGAAACAGCAGCGTACCTGCAATCACCGCTCCGGTGGTGACAAAGGGCAACGAACCGCTATAAGGCAGCAAGGCAATGCCCAGCAGATGTAAAACGCCTGCCAGGATAAACGTACGCGATCGCAGTCCCCAACCAGTACAGAAATAACCGATCGCGCTCAGCCCTAACCACAGCGGACAAAGGTAGAGCAAAATCGGCGTCCAACTCAAAAAAATCCCGCCATCTGTCAAGCCAACGCCAAGCAGCATGAGCGCTGACCAGGCGTACACAACCCAGCAAAGCCGCTCCACCCGTACCCAAAACCAGGCTAAAACGGACATCGCCGACACACCAATCAGTGTCAAAACGGACCACAAAATCGCCTGCACATGCCAGCTAAGCGGCAAAAACTGAGCCGTGACAAAAATGATGCCAGTGATCCATCCCCAGACAACGAAGATTTGATCAATGCGGGTATAAAGGGATGAAAATAGTTTGATTGAACCAATTTGCCAATGAATGCGGAGCAACCCTCGCAAGTCTTGAACATCCAGCGCTTCTTGCTTAAAGCGGATTAACGGCTCATCAGGGTTAAAAAAGCTCATAGATTTGGTGGAAAGAATGCCTCTACCTCAAGACATAGTTTTCTCCACTCTAGCGAAAAAAGTTCGGTA
>JBBSHC010000298.1:0-5340 GCA_038253425.1 Leptolyngbyales cyanobacterium
AAAGTTGCGTGGCAGACTCAAATTGCCGCTGCTGAAACCGAATACCGCCCAGAGCCGATAGCGCATCCGTGTTGTCAGGTTGAAACGCCAAAATCGCCTTATATGCCTCGGCTGCTTGATTCGGATTGCCTAACGCTTGAGCTAACTGTCCCTGCAAAAAGTACAGCCCTGTATTGGTACGGCTAGGCGACACTGCACGGGCACGGGTTAATAGACGGTTGACCTGCGCTTGTGCCTGATAGGGGTCACGGCTGGCTAAAACTTGCACTAGCCGGACCTGCACTGGAATATTGTCAGGGTCTGCCTGAATGAGGGCGGCGTAAAGTGGTTCGCGCTGTGGCGCTGGCGGCAGGGCACTGACCAGACTGTATAGCTCTGGCGGCATCTCAGCAGGAGAACGGTTTTGCAGCCAGGTGTAAAGTACGGCTTCGGCTTGAGCGATCGAAATGCGTTTTGCCTGGTAGGCTACACTTGCCCACCCCAGTTGAATTTTCAAATCCTGAGGATTGCGCACTAGCAGTTGCTCGTACAAAACCAGCGCTTCATCAGGACGACCTTGAGTGAGACGAATGCCTGCGAGTCCTTGCAAGGCAGTTTTGCTAACATCGCTGTCGGGTGTGCTGCGACCTAACACAGCTTGGTAGCGCTGGGCACTTGCCTCGAAGTTACCCTGTCGTCGATCGATGTCTGCCAGCAAGAGTTCGGGAGACTGATCGCGGGTACCCGCTGGTGTTGCACGATAGGCAGCGAGAGCGTTGGTAGCGCCAGCAAAATCATTTTGCTGAATCAGAATTTGTGCGAGCCGAAAGAGGAGAAAGGGTTCGTTGACGCCTGCTTGAATGAGCGTTTGATAAATTGGCAATAGTTCAGGGGCAGGGTCCACTCGCACAAGCGCCTGTGCGATCGCTAACCGTTGAGTTGGTTCAGTTGGCAGGGGCTGCAAGAGCGTCAGCAACCGTTGCCGTAGATCGGACTGAGACAGAAAGCCTGCTTGGTTTTCTAACACCAACTGCTGGATTACCAGTGCCTTGTCATTGGGTTGCTGTTGCACGAGCCAACGGTAAAGTTGGAGGGCATAAGGCTGTTCTGATGGGATGCCGCTCAAGACATCAGCGGCTTCTCGCGCCAATCCAACAGATGGGTTCTCCGTTTGAGCTAATGCCTGCCGATACAAGGCTGCTGCCTGGGCTGACAGACCTGGCATATTCTGCTTCTGACCCAGTTCATTCAAAGCTCGTGCTAAGGGCAGGATGGCATCATCACGTCCCCGTAGCGGATCTAAGATTGCCAGCGCTTCAGCCGCTTGTCCGCTGGCTAAGTAAGCCTGAGACAGCTCCGATCGCACCTGAATTGCTGTTGCATCCAACTTTTGTGTTAGTTGCGCTTGCAGGATCTGAATCGCCTGGGTAGGATTCCCGGTTGCACGTAACGCTTGAGCATACGCGATCGCAGCCCCCCCCGTCAGAGGCTTATTGGAAGTCGTGCGATAGCGATTAAACAGCTCCAGTGCAGACGGATAATTTTTAGTGTAGGTGTAGACTTGAGCCGCGTTGAGCAATACGGCTGGTGTGGGATTGCCTTGCAATAACACCTGATAATCCGCCAGCGATTCGGTAAGTTGTCCCTGGTAGCTATACAGCAATGCTCGTTGCGCCAGTGCTTCTGTAGCGGCTGGATTCAGCGTTAGTAGAGTAGTAAGTGCGGCAATACCCCTTGTCTGCCACTCCGGTTTGTAGCCGCCCAAAATGCCGATCGTCTGGAGCGCCAGTTGATTGTTCGGGTCTTGGGCAATCACCTGTTGATAGGCTTGCCACGCATCTGCAATCCGTCCAGCACGACGATAGCCAATCGCTAACCCTAACTTCGCTTCTACCGATTGGGGATAACGTCTGATCGTGCGTTGAAACGTGGCGATCGCATCGTTCACCAGTCCTCGCCCCAGCAAGGTATAACCCTGCTGCACTTCAGCCGGAGCCGTTTGTACTTGAGCAACAGCAACGCCAATGCCAAATGGTTGCAGCAACGGTGCTCCTGTTAACACCAATCCAAAGTAAACTGTACAGGCTAAACCTTTGGCAGTGCGACGACGAACAGGCTGCTGGCAATGCCATCGATCCCCTAACCTTTTTGTCTTCATTGCACGGGTCTCCCTGACGGCGTTACATCAAACTCAGTCCGAAGGCGGAATCCGGCGATCGTTTCTGAAAACCCATTTCGTTCTTGAATCGTGAAGCCCAATTTTAGATTGGGTAGCAGACGGAAATCGTAGAACAATTCCAACACGTCAGGAACCGCATTACCAGACTGCCGACGCAGATTGTCATTTGATAAACCGCGACCATATGCCAGCCCTAAGCGATCGCCAGGTGTAAAGAGATCGAGAAAGCTAATGCCACCGCTGTAAGTATCGCCCCCCTTGCCAAGATCAATATTGTCCTGGTGTCCGTAACGGGCAAACAGCCCCATATTAAGCTGGGGAATAAAAACCTCAGCATTGACGCCGTAAGCTTCTTCACGATCGCTCCTTAGCGGTCCTGTTCTGCCACCCCCTCGATCAAGTTGAAAAAGCTCTTGAAAACCGTCCCGGCGTCCACCATCCCGGTCAGCGACATACGTGCCACGAATAATCGCATTACCGTAGCGCAATCCGACTTCGCCAGCAAAGCCATCAAGGGCAAAGTCGCCAATATTACGCGCTGAGGAAAAAACAGCCGCCTTCGCTTCGATGCTGTCTGTGACGCGCCAGTTGGCTAGCAAACTTGGACGAGAACCAATGCCTGTAGCACTCAAGGCTGGGTTCGTTTGAAATACAGGATTGAAGAACTGCGAGGCACCATCCTTGGCAAAGCTGTTGCGATCGAAATAGGAGGTCAGATCCAGTTGCCCCACTGCAAAGCGTAAGCTGGGCAAGCCTGGAAACGATGTAGCCAAGTACAGTTCGTTAATGTTGAACCCTTGTTCAGGCGTGTCTGTAAACGCCTTTCCTGTCGTTACATCCAGCGTTGTACCAAATAGCAAGCGGGGTGTGAGTGGATAGGTACCATTCAATCGGGCACGGGCTGAAGACTCATCCCCCTGATAAACGTAAACTCCCTGTACCTGCAAGGAAGGGGCGTTAAACGCCGCACTTCGCGATCGCGTGGCATGGGGAGAAAAGTCTGGCTGATTTCGATCAGTGGATTGAACTTGAGTGTCAGGAGAACGGGACGGAGCGATCGGCGCATTAGGACTGGGAAAACCAGCAGGATAATTAGGTGGCGGCGGAAAAGCACTTGCTGGATAGCCAGAAGGGGGACTTGCCGGATAGCCTGCTGGGTAATTTGTTGGATAGCCAGGGGGATATCCAGGTGGAGTCATTGGGTAACTGGTCGGATAACCTGCTGGATATGCACCAGGAGCCGCAGAGGAGTTATTTGGTGACAGTACCGCGCCCGCTGGATACCCAGATGGATAGTAAGGCGCAGAACCACCAACTGGATAGCTGTTGGGATAACTTGCTGGAGAGCTTGCGGGAAAACCTGCTGGATAGCCTACTGGGTAGCTCATTGGATAACTAGAGGGGTACCCAGGCACAGCCACTGGATAACCTGCTGGATAAGCAGTAGCAGCGCCAGAGGGATAATTAGGCTGCATCGAACCTGCCGGATATCCAGATGGAACATTCATCGGATAACCATAGCTAGGCGGCATTGAACCGATTGGATATCCAGGTGGAACATTTGTTGGGTATCCAGGTGGGTACCCAGGCACAGCCATTGGATAACCTGCTGGATAAGCAGTAGCAGCGCCAGAGGGATAATTAGGCTGCATCGAACCTGCCGAATATCCAGATGGAACATTCATCGGATAACCATAGCTAGGCGGCATTGAACCGATTGGATATCCAGGTGGAACACCAGAGGGATAAATGGGATAGCTAGGAGAATAATTGGGTGGTGGAGTGGGAGAGAAGCCTGTCGGGGCATAGTTTGGTGCTCCCACAGGATAGGTCGGTGGCGGTGGCGGTAAAGCTGTCGCTGGAGCCGCAGGTAAGGATGGGATGGGTAAGGTTGATCGAGTTGGTGGGTAGGGAGTGGTCGGATAACCACGTTGTAATTGCGCTAACCTCTGTGATGCACCTAAGCATTCTCTTTCAGGCTTGCAGTAATTATCATGAGCCTGTTTTGCCGACAACCCTTGCTCTAAATCAGCGGTAGCGTTAACTGCCAGAAAAGTGTTTCTCTTTGACAGAGCGAAGGGACGCTCGACGTTGAAGTAACTTGGCACAACGCGATCGCTCGTTGCTATCAACTGCTCTATCGGAACCGTTACAGCGTCAAGCGGTGCGGCGTTGTTAGAGATCGTTACAGTCTCAACAGCCAGGGGCTTAAAGGATGTTTGTAAGTTTACTGACAGTGAACGACCAGTGACCGATGCAAACGTTGAATGTACAGGTTTCGCGTCCACGCTGCCAGCTATGCATAGGACAGACATCGACCCGATGCAAACAGCTTTTAGAGCCAGGAGATTTTTGGAAGAATTAGACTGAGAAGAATTAAAGCTCATGCACTCACACCATCCCTCATAAATTCACAAACGCTCTGGACGAATTAGCTGGAGTCAGATTCCTCATGCAACTCAGATGCACAAACTACTTGAGTGCCGATAACTTCTGCTGAGCAGCTTGCGTTTCCGCCAATAAGTGCTGGTGAAAGCTCAAACAACGTCGCTTATTTCTGCCGCAATGCATTGTACCCATCCTGGTCAAAATTTGAACGGAAGACACAAATGATTTTGGGCTAGATGTGCAATTCGTACCTCTGTAACTCACAACCTACTTAATTAAGGCATCGTAATCTTCCCATCAAACTCACACAATGAATCTGGTGGGGCGTTGCCGAATCTGACTATGAAGCAGCAAGCCTGCCCTTGGGAAACTAAGCTATACCCTAGCTTTGTCTCGTTGATTAAGGGAGCAAGTGTTCTTGCTACTTTGTCCTTAGGGAGAATAATCGATATAAGGGCGCTTCATACTTCCATCCGGTAACGCCACTGGTATTACAGAATGGATCACTGAGCTAAATAAGAGGCAGATCGATCAACACACAAATTGTCTCAGAGATTTTAGATGTCTGTTTCGAGTAGTCGATGCTTCTGTTTTTCAAGGAGCAAAAATTACAGGCGATAAACTTTAGTACTCAGTTCTGATTCATTAAGTTGCGAAATGTGTGAGTAGAGCGCTGTAGGAGACGCTTACTTGCTAATGCACTGCACCTGATGCTCAGCTTTACAATTCAGCCTTTGGGCGTCTCTAAAAACGCGTCCTCTAACTGAATGCTAGAAAATTGTCAAAAAGGTCTG
>JBBSHC010000299.1:0-5304 GCA_038253425.1 Leptolyngbyales cyanobacterium
AGCGGACACGGCAGATCAAATAGGGTACAAAGGTGAAACCTTTGATAAAGGCACTGCCCCAAAATTCATCTGCCACCTATGCCATTTAAATTGGTATGATCGAACGCGATCGTGTTCGATCATAGATTTGGATCAGTGCATACGTCAGCACAACCTGCCCACTGCTTACTTGTAGCCAGCTTATAACGTCCACGGTGCGATCGCTATCGCCCTTAACGCACACTGCAAAACTGTGACGAAACAATCTAACAGCGCTGGTAAGATGCTGATAATCTGCTGGCAACGCCCTGATGAATCAACGAACTCAAGATAATCGCCTCTTTGCAATTCGCAATGCTCTGGTGAGACAACTCCGCCAGAAAATGCTGCTAAAAGCCGCTCTCAATCAACGCTCTAAGCTGGTGACGGGTGTGGTAGTTAGCTGCATCGGTTTAACGAGTCTCGCTACGGCACTACTGCCCACTCAGATGGTAAGTGCAGCGCCATCAAGATCGGACTCCACAGTACCAGACGCATTGCCGACGATCGCCCCTGAACCAATCGCACCAGAACCAGCAGTGGCAAAAGTTTCGGCTGCTCAACGGCTTTTAGGGCAGTGGTTGACGACAGAACCGCTGGATGGCGATATGGTGATGCTTGTGTTTGCGCCAGCAGGCAAACTGTTTATTCTTTCGGGGACTGCGGCATCAGGCAACGCGATCGCCCACCAGTTTGATTACCGCTTGGATGACAAGTCCCAACCGATGCACCTGGATGTCGTGTTAGCGTCACAAGCTACCATCCAAACGCTGTTTGAGTTCACACCGGATGGTGAATTGCGGTTGCAAATGTTAGGAACGCGCCCCGGCAACACGCGACCTCAAGCACTATTGGACAACGCAACGCTATTCCAAAAAATTTCTGACACTACAACACCCCCTCCCGGCACTGAGGTGCAGCCGTTCCACAACCAACCCCGCTCAGAGAAACTGCATGAGTAGCCTTCCAGCACATGCCAGCTTAATTGCGCCAACGCTGACATCCCAATCGATCCAGCTCGATCAACCGTTGAAGTTAGGCGTCATGGCATCCGGTAGTGGCAGTAACTTTGCAGCGATCGCGCAAGCCATCGCCGACCAACAGCTTAATGCTCACAGCCAAGTCCTGATTTACAACAATGCCGATGCAAAAGCGGCTGCCAGAGCCGAGCAGTGGGGTATTCCCTCCGTGTTGCTAAACCACCGCGAGTTTGAGAGCCGAGAAGCTCTAGATACTGCGATCGTTGCAACGCTGCAACAGCATGATGTGGAATGGGTCATCATGGCAGGCTGGATGCGAATTGTAACCCCTGTTCTCATCAATGCATTCCCCAAGCACATTCTTAACATTCATCCCAGCCTTCTCCCTAGCTTTAAAGGCAACCGTGCCGTGGAGCAGGCGTTAGCCGCAGGAGTCAAAATTACTGGCTGCACGGTTCATCTCGTCGTGCCAGAAGTGGATAGTGGCGACATCATTATGCAAGCGGCGGTGCCTGTGTTGCCGGGGGATACTCTCGCAACGCTACACGATCGCATTCACACCCAAGAACACCGCATCTTTCCACAGGCGATCGCGCTGGCGGCTCAAACTCAGCAGCACTTAAATACCTGATGGGCTACTTTGGGCAACCTGTCGCCATTCTTCCACTACAAACGGTGGAATGGGTAGCTCGGTCGGTTGCCCCTGAACAGGTATCGTCAACCGCAGCGGTGTTGTTGCGGTCAACTGGCGCATTACCTCAAGCAAGTCGTACTCTGCCACGTTGGGGGTATCCGTTACGGGCGCTGTTTCTGCCGCCATTGAAACGCGCTCTGTGCCAGTTGTGATTTTCAACGCACTTGGATGTTGCAGTGCCGCACCTCCTGGAAAGCCTACCAATCGTAGATGTAAGCTTTGCGTTAACCCATTGTGTCCCCGCTTGTAGAGCACTACCTGCCATGCCTGATGAGTGCGATCGCGTAACGTTTGCAGCGATCGCGTGATGGTGCGATCGCCACTCTCCCGGTAGATATGCACGGATGCCATACCTTCGGGCACTCCCACCGTTAGAAAGAGCGCGAACAGCACCCCAATAACGGCTAAAAGCCGAGCCATCTAGTCATGCTCCTGCTTACTTGCTTACTACTGCTGAATCAGTTTATGTCGATCGCAGGACAAGCATCAACCTCCAGTGGCTTTAGCGCTGGTCTAGGCAGCAGGAGCAGTACTTAACTATGCCGTATCTCAGTGTGGGTCGTATGGAGAAATTGATTATGACGCTGCATAAATTAAGTCATGATTGAGGCTTATTAACTTTATCGGTGCTGATGGTCGTTCCAACAAACCTAACTAAGCCATTAAATTAATGCTTACGTCCTGCCGCAACGTGCTCGACTAATCAGATTCCCCGAACTCTAGAATGGGGCTAGTTTGTTCCAACGTGGGATAATCGCCCAGGATGTTAGCGATCGTCAAATTGGCAACACGGCTGCTACGCCAATAACGGCTGTGGTCTGCCATCAAGCCAAGTGCCATTGTGACATCGCCAATTTGTCGTTTGAGAAAATTACGCTCACCTAAATAGTGGTCTCGAAAGTAGAGGGTAGAGTCTTCTAATTCTAGACTGGCACGAATGGGGTACGCGAAGATATCGGAAGCGTGGATGATGTTTACCCAGCGTAGTGGAGTGCCCATGTAGCGACTGACAAAAAGCTTCAGTCGTTCGGCATTGAGGCGTAAAAGCTGGCTAAAAATGAGAATAGGCGAACCAAGCGTCGTCACACTTCTGAGTTTGACCTTGTGACCGCTGCCTGCTCCACTCAGTCCTTTGATGGCATTGCGAATATAAAAGGCTGGATCGGAGTCGTCAAAACTTGCTGAAAAGAGAATATCCCACAGAATAACGCTACCAAGGGAATGGGCGACAATATGCAGATCTTCTTCAAACGGATTGTCTGTAAGAAAGCTGAGAAATTGGACTGCGATCGTTCGACGCACTTCGCGCCCCTGCTGACTATTCAGGTAGTAAAAAATATCGTTAAAAAAGCCTGTAATAAGCTGTTCGCGACGTTGACGATAATGAAACACATCATCAATATCAAGCTGGGGATGCTCCCATTTGAACGCTTCCAAGTCTTGCTGAATTAAGCTCCAGATCTGGTCTGTATTGCCTAGTGCATCACCCCAAAAGCACGAATAAAATTCTGGGGTCAACATTCCCCGATCGGGAAATTCGTTCACCATGCGCGATCGCAGCGGATCTGCATAGCCACTTTGCCTGACCGACGCTCCATGCATAAACCAAACCAGCATCAAACCCGCTCCTCAACTACCGCATTGCCACTCTTCAGGCATCATTCTTAGCAAGATCATTCTTGGCAAGAATAGTGCGAACCCAAAGCCACGCAAATCATACGACAGACACCGATGATCGGACGCTAGAATTTCGATTAGCGGTTGCCAATACTGCTGACTCAGAAGCCAGCCATGAATAAACACCAAAACATCGTTTGAAGCAGTAGGAGTCGTCAGCTCGTAGGCGTGCGGTACTCCCAGAATCTCGATCGTTTGCATTCCTCTATCCTAAATCGAAGTCAGCAAGGCTCACGGCTAAGGCTTGTTAAAAACTAATGGCACAGTTTGGCTTCGCTATTAGCGTTCAGCACTCAGCACTCAGAGAAAAGCTGATAGCTGAGACGGAACGCTTAAACCATGACCTTATTTCTCTACAGCCGCGAAGCTTTGATCATTAATCCTTTAGCCTTGCCTAAAACCGTCTGCCCAACAACCGCTGCTTAACCCCTTCAGCAATTTTCTGACCCAGGTATTCTGGAATCAGGCTTTCATTCGGACCCAGTAAATAAAGGATGAGGCGAGTGCTCCCACGCCAAACCAGCAGATTAGCATTCACTACCAGCAAATCTTCCTGCCAAATGGCATACATCACCTTATAGAACAATCCCGGTTGGTTATCTGCTTCAATCAGTAGCGCAGGTAGGTGAAAGACAGGATCAACATAAAACTCCGTTTCCACCTGCTCTAGCCCTGCATCCAGGTTGAACTCTACCGCCAACATTTCTTCAACTTCAAAACGCCCTGCCAACGCTTCGCGAATCGCCCGACAGACGTTTTCAGCGGTTTTCTCAGTCAACGCCTTACCACTGCGAGACACAATAAGCTTGACAAACACCAGCATCGGTGGGTAAATCTGACCATACAGGCTCAGACTGTGGATCGTCAGCCCATACGCAGCCAGCACACCAAAAATATCGCTTAAGAGAAAGGATTGGTTACGGTAGGCAAAGTGGAGTGCACTCTTACTACCTTCTTGCTTAAGTTCGATAACGGCTTGTTTAGTCTTGTAGAGATGATATGCGAGCCTCAGGTTTTGCAGTTGAATCTCACTACTGACAAACTGCTCATAAAACTGGGGAAACGCTCGGTTAAAGCGTTTTAAGAGATCCAACGTCGATGACTTTAAGCCCAGAGCCATAATCAGAAAACTCGTTTATTTAGGTTCAGACTGTTGCTGTCATGGACCGATCGCCTGCTAGCGAAGACTTAACTTTAGGTCAATGACCCACACATTTCAAAGCTTTGTCGTCATTTTTTCAGGATACGGTTGAATTGCTGGCTAATCCAACCGTGCAAAACAGACTACGAAAGAGCACAGAGCGTATACTAGCTAATACCGTGATCCAACTTCTATTACCTCAAACACGTTCGCATGGGTTTTTGGAAAAGCCTGTTTAGCAGTTCTGATGCGCCCTCTGCACCTCAGGCGATACAAACCGAGGACGATTCCAGCAAGGTTGCTGGCGATCGCGCCAATGCTCGAATTTTTTTTAGCACAGAGCGAGACATTGATTTGTACGAACTGGAGGAACTGTGCGATGCGGTCGGCTGGTCTCGTCGCCCTCTGCGAAAAGTCAAAAAAGCAATCCAACACAGCTTCCTGGTGGTTTCGATGTGGGAACAACGCGGTTCTCATCGACGGCTGGTTGGCTTTTCACGGGCAACATCTGATCATGCGTTTAACGCCACCATCTGGGATGTCGTAGTTCACCCAGACTTCCAAGGTAAAGGCATGGGTAAGGCATTGATGAAGCAGGTGATTAAGAAGCTGCGGAGCGAAGATATTAGCAACATTACTCTATTTGCCGACCCTCAGGTAGTGGATTTTTACCGAAATCTCGGCTTCATGTCTGATCCAGAGGGCATTAAAGGCATGTTTTGGTATCCAGACTAGACCTTGATTCCACTCCTCGCTCCGTCACCGCTTACTTCACCATTCCCAAGTTCTTTCTG
>JBBSHC010000300.1:0-5303 GCA_038253425.1 Leptolyngbyales cyanobacterium
ACTTTAGTAAAACGATATAGGCTGGAAGAAGGGAAAGTAGTTTTGGTTTCAGAGAATGAAAACCACGAACCGATCCGTCTCTCTGAAGGATCAAATTTATATTTCGGGGATTGTCAAAAGTTCCATTCGTCGCAACTTATCAAAAACATAAAGAACACGGTGTTGCATGTAGTTGTTTCTTTCGCAAGGCAGATAGTACAATTGTTCGAGCGTAATTCTCTTTTGGAGAGGCTTTGCTAACGCCCTCTTTATTCCTTGCCGCTAACTGAACCTGTTCGCTATGGAAATTCTCTCGGTTAGCCTCAAAAACTTTAAGTCGCACAGCGATCGCTATTTCATTTTTCAACCGGGCACTAACGCTATCTGCGGCGAAAATGGAGCAGGCAAGACGAGCATTCTCGAAGCGATCGCCTGGGTTTTGTTTGACTATGCTGGGGACTACAACAAAGAGGATTTGATTCGCAATGGGGCTGCCACCGCTCAAGTAAGAGTTACGTTCATTTCCAGTCTGGACGGGCGCACCTACGAGATTCAGCGTTGCACTAACAAAGGTTATACTCTTTACGACCCTCAGCTTGACCAGCGTCTACCCTACAGCCGCATCAAAGAAGAAGTCATACCCTGGCTGCGGGAGCATCTCGGCGTTTCACCAGGAACGGATTTGAGTCAGTTGTTTTCTAGCACGATCGGCGTACCGCAGGGCACCTTCACTGTTGACTTCTTGTTAACCAAAGAAAAGCGCAAGCCGATTTTCGACAAGATCCTGAAGGTCGAGGAGTATCAGCAAAGCTGGAAAAAGCTGGGTGAGTTGGAAAAGTATGCCAAAAACCAGGTCGAACGGTTAGAGCAAGCGATCGCTCACTACAACGAAGAGCTACAAGCATTAGACGCAGCGCGACAGAAGCACCAGGAGCAAACGCAGGCGATCGCGCAGGTACAAGCCGACTTACAGCAGGCACAGGTCACATTGACACAATTGCACCGTGAGCAAGAGCAACTAAGCGCTCAGGCAACTCAGATGCAACAGCTTGATAACCAGTTAGAGCAGCTAGTAGGGCGTCTTCCAGCTCAGGCAACGTTGGTTGAGCGTCTACGGGTTGATTTGCAAGAGGCAGAGCAGGCAGTTGCTATTTGTACTGCCAATCGAGATGCTTATCAAACCTTTTTACAAGCCGAAAAAACGCTGAAGGAACTGGAACAGCAGCAGCGATCGGAGCGAGAACTTCAGCAAAAGCGGCAGCGTAGTCAAGAACAATTGCGCGATCGCCAAACCAAATTGGCAACCATTACCCATCACCTCGATCGACTTCAACAAGCAAAAGCAGAGATTGAGCAACTAGAACCGTTCATTGCACAGCAACATCAGTTTGAGCAATCGTTGCAATCTTTTAATCAACAACTCCAGCATTGCGTCAATTGGCAGCGAACCATCCAGGAGCAGGAAAAGCGGTTAGCTCAAGTACATACACGCACGACTCAAATTGACAAAGACCTTGCCCGTATCCGCGCTTTAGAACCGTTAGTGCAGCAAATTCCTCACCTGGAACAACAGCAGCAACGGTACCAGCAACAACTGAGCCGCATTGCAGCGGCAGTACAGTTTGAAACGGATTTACGTCAACTGTTAAGCGACTCACGGGATGAGGGCGATCGCTATCTCACTCAAGTTGAACAAGCGGAAGCAACGTTGAAAGACTTGCAGCAGACAGCGCCCCTCTGGAATGAGCCGCTCACTTTAGCCCTAGCGACCCTCCGGAGCGGTGTTCATTGGCAACAGCAGTTGATGGCTGCCCTTCATGATATCCTTCAGGATCTGGCAGAACAGACCTCTGAAACACAAATAGAACAGCAACTTCAACGGTTACAGTCCAATTTGCATATTGCCCGCCAACAGCAGCTTGAGTTTTCCAGTCTAGAGCGTCTGTTGCACGATCGTGAGCATTTCAATACTGAACTAACCGAACTCCAGGCAAGTCTGACAGAACTGCGTACTCAACTGACAGCCGAACCATTTTTGCAAAGACAACAGGCACGAGTTGCCCAAGAACTGGATGCGCTAGGCGATCCCCGTGGTCGTAGTCGTCTCTGGCAACAAGAACTACAACAGGAAGGTGACCTACAGACCAAACAGCAGGTACTGCAAACGTCGCTTGACGCTGACCAACACGCGATCGGGACTCTCGATCAGCAGCTTGCTGCGTTTGTTGATCTGTCAGACGCACTGCACACCCAGCAAACGCTTCGAGAAAAGTATCGCGAAGACTATGAAGCATATTTAGAACACCAGAAATTAGCTAACAGTCGGCGACAGCGCTACCAGCAGTTACAGGACGCGATCGCTCAACTGCAAACCCTGGAGCAAGAAATAACAGCCGTCAAGGAAGACCGCGATCAACTGAGTGCCTCTTTTGATGCGGTACATTTTCAAGCCGTCAAAACCGCCTGCCAGCAGGCTAACGATCGCAGCATTGCCCTGAGCGCCGCTTTACCCGATAAACTTCAGTATTTAGAAAGCCTGAGTCAGCAACTAGCCCGTCTAGAAACGATTCAAACCAAACACGCCGAGACTCAGGTGGCACTTGAGCAAAAGCGAAAAATTCAACGCTTTATTAAATTTGCCCGCGACTCCTACAAAAAAGCAGGACCACGCATCACCGAACGCTATGTTCAGAGCATTTCACACGAAGCAGACCGCTTATTTCGTGAATTGCTCAACCGCCCGAATGTTGGTTTAGAGTGGACGCGTGACTATGAAATTTTGGTACAGGAAGACGCGCACACGCGACGATTTATCAATCTCTCCGGTGGAGAGCAAATGTGTGCAGCGCTGGCAGTCCGCTTGGCACTACTAAAAATATTGGCAGACATCGATATCGCGTTCTTTGATGAACCAACAACTAATATGGACAAACCCCGTCGAGATCATCTCGCTGAAGCGATCGCAAACATCAAAACTTTCCGTCAGCTCTTTGTGATTAGCCACGACGATACGTTTGAAACGATCACCGAAAACATTATTGTGGTCGAGCGCGAACCGTAGCGATAGAATTGGGCGGCTAGAAGAAAACAGCGATCGAGAGAGCAGCCGCGAAAGATACAGAAACTTAGACTGGATCAGAAATCAGAATACCAAAGCTCACCCGAATTCTGACTCCTGACTTCTAACCTCGGCTTGACGACGTTATTTTTTCGCCTGGTTTTGAAAATCGGCCTTGCAAACACTCAAAATACGCTTGTCATTTTCGCTTACAGCAGTGAGACGATAAAAGCCTTGCAACCCAATATCCTGGAATGCAGGATTACCTTCAGCAGCAACGTTAGACGTTCTCTCTAGCGCGATCTCATAAGGATTGGTGGTGCGATCGTAGCTGTTGACAACCGTAAGCGCCAGTTGATCGTTCTGGAACTTACCCGCCGTGCAGTCAAAGGAAGAATGTGGCATGTAAAGCGCTCCGACAACCGCTCCTTGCTTGGCTTCAAACACAAAGTAACCTTGCCCAACTTGGTCAGCCTGGGTCGATTGTCCATACAGATAAACACCATCGGGCAACGTCTGCTTTACTGTCGAAGCCTGAGGTTTAGCCACTGGCTCAGCACTATGAGCGATCGTGGGCACTAATCCGGTACTAAGCAGACCTGCCGCAAAGGATAAACCAACTAAAAACCGACTAGAACGACTAACGCGAGACGAGCACTGCGAGAGGGACTGAATGAATAAGTTTCGCATCGCGTTTCTCCTCTAAAGTAAAACGATTGGCTAAAAGAGCGTTAAAAAGCAAAGCTGGTAAAGCGTTTTATAAAGGCGTCAGGCTCACAAATCGAGCAAGAGGCTGACTGGTTAGCTCACGAACAAAAGCGAACATCTGAAGCAGCAAGTTTTGCTGAACATCTTCAAGTGAGTGGCAAAAGAAAGGCACTTTAACGAAATTACCCCGCAGCAAAAGCGCTGAATGAGACGACAAGAGGGACTACACGATTGCTTATGCCGATTCCGGAGACTAAAAACAGACTACGACTAACTCAATAAAAACGCTTCATCCTTTTGACTCACCCAACTGGATGAACCAGCCTCACCTCTGGAAGATTTGTGTAGAACGATTGTCGAAGTTCAAACGGTCAAATGACGCTGCTTGTAACATTTCTGTAGCGCATAGCGATCGCAAATCACTTCTGAACAAACCGTGTCAGCAATGCGCCTGGGCGGACGTTTTACTTCTGTAGTCGGTTTAAATTTCATCTGCGGATCGCTCTATAACCATCAAATCATTAACGCGCTGTTACTACAATTACGTTTGATAAAGGAAATTTGCCTGTGCAGTCTCTAGTCAGGCTGGGTATTATCGAGTAGGGTGGCACGATGCTGAACTACGATCACTGAGTTACAATCGCTCAACGACAATTGGCACCCTCTGCGTTTATACGATCGCCGTTGTAGCGTTTATTTGTGCCAGCAAACGCATTGCTAGAGCCTGCGTAGCGTGAACCGACTTCGCCAGTGTGATGGCAGCGTTTGCCAACTGAAGGTCAAACTCGTGTCCTGGCGATGTAGCGATGGATGAACAGCAACAGTGCAGGCATGTGTTGTAAAGGGGGTACTGCTAGTTGCATCCCTGGTTGTGCTTATGTTTGATGAATTGATCAACACACTACCGTTTCGCTTTTGCCTTAGCCCAACCCAGATTCTGCTGCTTACATGACGGACTTTCGCTTCAAATTTAAGAAGATTGTCAGGAACAGTCACCGCTTCATGACGCTGACGCTTAAACATCCAGCGTTACTGACTAGCATCCTGATCACAGGTTTGATCGTAGGTGTGCGTCAGACGGGCGGATTGCAATCACTTGAACTACTCGCCTTTGACCAGATGGTGCGCGTACGACCCTATGCTGGACCTGATCCCAGATTGTTGGTAGTGGCAATTACGGAAGACGATATTCGAGCGCAAAATCGCTGGCCGATTTCAGATGAGGTGGTCGCTCAACTTTTGACAACGCTTAAGCAGTACAAGCCGAAAGCGATCGGACTCGATTTGTATCGGGACGTGCCGCAAAGACCAGGCTCTAAAAAACTGCTTCAGCAGCTCCAAGGAAGCGATGTGACTACTATTACCTTGATGGGCGACGCTGACAATAGCAGTGTATCGGCAGCCCCTGGAGTGTCCCCCGATCGCATTGGCTTTAGTGACTTTGTGATTGATCCCGATGCGGTTGTCCGACGAAATCTGCTGTTTGCCACGACAAAAACCGAAAAGTTTTATTCGTTTGCCCTTCGTTTGAGCCTCCGGTATCTCGCTGACAGAAACT
>JBBSHC010000301.1:0-5285 GCA_038253425.1 Leptolyngbyales cyanobacterium
CGGATCAGTTCTAAATCCGGCTTCGGCGGTTGTAGCGTCTGCACAAAGTCTTGAAGTGCTGTCTCAATGCTGCGGTTTTGTGTGTCTAACTGCGCTTGTATCGTAGCGAGGGTTGCGTCTGTGTCTGCCATCCGCTTGCTTACTGCCGTTGGTACCGTGTCCTTACGGCGTCCCAGGGCAGTTGTCACAGTGGCGATTAACCCTTGCACACCTGAACCGATCGCACCAACCACGACTCCCAATAACGATCCAGCCGCCTTCGAGCTAAGCCATGTCAACACTAAAAAGTAGCCCGACCAAATGACAATGCCTAGCACCCCTCCTACTGTGACATCGCTTACTAAACTGAGCTTGACCGCCAGAAAGCAGGCAACAAATAGTACCGTGTTAACGGTTAAGAGTGTGCTGGCACCAACTGCAAAACCGATTTTTCCGGCAATGCTGCTGCTGGTTTTCTCTTCGCTGACAGGCTCAGCTTCTGGCTCAACTGACGCGGCTTGAACATTTGGCAAATAACCAAGAGCCGTAATGCCAGCCGCAACGCCAAAGGTCGTTAGCAACAGTTGAATGGCGAAAGCAATCAGCAGCCCTGTAAAAAGCGTGACAAGGACGGGAGCCCCAATAGCCAGGAACGGCGGTTCTGAATACATCAGTGCCAGTATGACAGTGCAAAGCAAAACAGCCTGGACAACACAGCGATCGAGTGTATGCCCAGGCTGTTGAGTCTAGCTTTCACAGTAGCAACTGGATGCAGGCAAATGCGCCCGTCTTAAGTGAGAAATTGGCTTAGAGGACGCCCGCGTTGGTGAGTCCCAGAATAGCACCAGCGCCCAGAATGTGCCCAAAGCTGGTTGTCGCTAACAGTTCAGGAACACCAAACCCTTCAAAGAGTCCGGGTGCCTTAACAGGTAGCGAAGGACCAACCCCACGCCGTTGAATGGCATAACGACCGATCGCGACTGCCAGCAAGTTTGCGGCAATCATGACGATGGCAACATTGGGCGACCATTCTACAGTCCGGGCAACAGCCAGCAAAGGAGAATAAAGCAAGTTTCCGCCTCCTACATTGATAAACTTATAGAAACAAGAAGGATTATAGAAAGCTCTCAGGAGTGAACCGATAAAATCGTTCAATTTGTTTTAAGAATTAACGAAAACTGTCATTTTTCGATACAAAAATGGGGCTACGAGTCAAAATTTGCGGCATCACCCAACCTGAACAAGGACACGCGATCGCGCAATTGGGTGCAACAGCCCTGGGCTTTATCTGTGCGCCAACTTCACCCCGGTACGTGTCACCTCAGCAACTTGCCGCGATCGTAGCAGCCTTACCGCTACATCCAGCCACGAACGCGCCTACTGTTGATCGCGTCGGTGTCTTTGTCAACGCCAGCCTGGAAACAATTGCTCAGACGGTCACGATCGGTCATTTGAATGCCATCCAACTGCATGGAGCTGAATCACCCGAATTTTGCGATCGGCTGCGGCAGATGCTTCCCACCATTGAAATGATCAAAGCCCTCCGCGTTCGGTCAGCCGTGGCGCTTGATCAGGCGGCTGCTTATGCCGCACAGGTCGATACCTTACTGCTAGACGCGTATGATCCTAATCTACTAGGAGGAACAGGCAAAACACTTGATTGGCAAGTACTTCAACAATTTCAGCCATCTTGTCCCTGGTTCTTAGCCGGAGGACTCACACCTGCTAACATTCTGCTTGCCCTGCAAAACATTACGCCTGACGGTATTGACCTTTCCAGCGGCGTCGAGCACGCTCCTGGCAATAAAGACTTATCTAAAGTTGCCCGACTCTTTGAGCAACTACAGGCGCACGTTAACAAGCGGTAAGGGGTGCCGTAAAAGTTATACTCACCCCTCAACCATGATCAGTTGTCCTCTTGCTTGACAGGCTTTAATTCAACGACGTAACAAGCTGTTTAATTTTGCTTCCCTGACGATCCTTGATCTTCTCAGGGAACCTTAGTTCGATGACGATGCGACTGCCCGCTGGCTCTGTGACAAGTGCAGCCGTTTGAATTTGTGCCAGTAACCGCTGGGGCGATGGCTCAGCCAAATCTTGACTTAGCAACAAGCCCACCAGGGGTTTGGTTTGCTCAAGCACGTCCACATTCTGAATGGCGTTCTTATCTAGCTCTAGTTTCAGGCTGTTTCTACCAATTTCCGTAGCGATCGCCGTGCAAAAATGCCCCGCCCAATACAGTTGAGCCGCTGCACGAATTTGTTTACGCACCTGAGCAGACTGCGCCGATTTTGGCTGGCGGAAGGAGCGAGTGAGGCTGCTGGCGATAAACTTGAATGATTCCATCGGGTCGTCAACATTCTCCCGATCCTGGGAATACCACTCTTTGACGTCCGAATAGATGACAAGATTCAAGGCGTCAAATTGAGCGCGTGTAGGCTGGGTAAAGTCAATAGATACGATAACTTGAGACTCATTCAACGGCAGCACTCGGATGATTTGTCCCGTTAAAAAAGCTCTAGCACCGTAGTCTCCGATCAATTCGAGGTCAATCTCGTCCGGCAAATTGGGCCAACTCGTTAAAACGAGCTGACAGCCCGTTTCACTCACATTGAGCGTTTGACCTTTCCAGGTTTCATCCTCACGACCATAAATCACTACTCCTAGTTTTCGCTCTAAGCGGTGTGCTCGGCGAAGTTGGGGCTGCTCAAAGGCGACCAAAAGTGACGCCACAATCAAAATGAGATTAAACACGCTCCATGCCATGTTAACCAGAACGGCTTCTGCGGTTTCTGGACGGAGCAAGAGCCAGAAGGGTACTGCTAGCAATGAAACCGCTACTAGCCCCCCTACCATTACAAGAAGACGGGAAGACTCCCAATCGAACGATCGCTTCGTGACCGACATGCCCTTATCTGTGACGTTGAACGAGCCGAGCTTAGGATTGATCAATGCCAGCAGCGTGACCATACCCGCCTGAAAAGACATGGAAAACTCGTAAATCTCATTCCAGAAGGAAAAGCGGACGTGCTTATAGGTGATGTAATTGGCATAGGTTGCCAGAAAAATATGGGGCAGTGCATAGACCAGCGTTTCTAACCCCAAACCACTGATCGGGCTGATGCCAAAAATGAGGAACAGGGTTGGCGCGATCGCATACATGAGCCGGGGAAAGCCAAAGAAAAAGTGAGACGTGGCGCTAAAGTAGCAAATCCGCTGCGGCAGACTCAGCTTGAGCTTGCGGTTAAAGAGCGGGTTTTCGATGCGTAGAATCTGTGCCATGCCCCTGGCCCAACGAACCTGCTGCCCGACATACGCCGAAAACTTCTCTGGCGCTAAGCCCGCAATCATGATTTTGTCGTAGTAGATCGACTCATAGCCCAACGAGTGCAGACGCAAAGACGTGTGGCAATCTTCCGTGACGGTCTCGGTCGCAATACCACCAACCTGCAAAACGTACTCTTTGCGAATGACTGCCGCCGAACCACAGAAAAAAGCAGCATTCCAAAAGTCATTTCCCTTTTGCAACACTTTGTAAAACAACTCATTACCAACCGGGATTTTGCCCCCTGTGATCAAGTTGCGCTCAAAGGGATCAGGATTGTAGAACCAATGAGGTGTTTGTACTAGAGCAACCTTGGCATTGTAAAAAAAGCCAACCGTATGCTGGAGAAAATGCCGCACTGGAATGTGATCACAATCCAAGATGAGGATCAGATCACCTTTGGTCTTACGCATCGCGGTGTTAATGTTGCCAGCTTTGGCGTGCTCATTGTTGTCGCGCGTCATGAGCGTACAGCCAAGCTCTTCGCACATCTGGCGCAATTGCTCACGGCGTGCCCGATACTTTTCTGCTCGTCCATCATCCAGAATATAGACTCGTTTCTTGTCGGCTGGATAATCGATCGCTAAGGCACCCAGAGCTGTTTTGCGAACAATTTCAACGTCTTCGTTGTAGGTAGGGATGTAGATATCGACGTTAAACCACTTGTGTTGAGGAATGGTGGCGAGATCAATCGGCTGCCGCTCTCTCAATTTCAGGGTTTGAAAATAGGTTAAAACCACTGTCAGAATTGCGTATACCTCTGCCCCGTAAAGCGTAATGCTGAAAAAGCTGTCGAACCAACCATCCAAGTTGAGCGTGTAGCTCGTGCGGTAATACAAATAGCGCAGCGTTGCCATAATGCTCAACCACGCCATAAAGAGGTGGAGGTACTCACTTGTGCGACCTTCAGCCTGCTTCTGCTCAACGACTGTCACCAACCAACCGATCGCGATGAGCAATCCGGCAACGACACCCTGCTGCCAGATCGTTAACGGCGTAATAATGAGGGGCACCGAGAGCAACAGAAACAGAAACACAAATCCAATTAGCAGTGGCTTTGCTGCCCAACCTAGCGTGCGATCGAACGCATTCGGCAGCAGATCAACTAACCATCTGGTTAATCGCTGGCTTTTGCTGAGACGATGCTTGGTTTCAAACTCCGACGTTGGATGGGTCATTTCAAGTCTCCGGCAACGCGCTTAAGAAGAAGTTGGGAAAGTCCATAAAGCAGTAAGCAGAGCGTAACGATTCCTGTCGGTAAGAGGAACCAGTTGTCTTGGAAGAATCGCGACACTTTGTTGAGTAAATTGGTGTTCTCGATCCGATGCGGTTCGGCTTGTTCTAAAAACTGGAGCTGATAAGCATTTGTATCGTAGGGAGATGGATCAGCCTGATTAACGCTAACCAGCACTGTGTCTCCTCGCAGTTGATAAAACCAGGGGTCTTTAGTCAGGAGATGATGGACATCGTTTAAGCCATTCTCGGTTTGCCCAGTGAGCGCCAACAGAACTCGATCAGGATTCCAGGGAGAGATAATTTCCTTCACAACACCACCCGAATCTGGCACCGTTTGGATCTTCGCTTGCTTCCACTGCCGTGCAAACACATCTTGCAGCCGGAAACCGCTGGCTCGGAAGGCTTCTGGGAAGGGGAATTTTTCGCGGATGCCAATGCCGACTAAGTTGCGCTGTGCTTTCACGGTGGCTGGTAGCGTACCGCTGGTGTAAACGTCTACCTTGACCGAATTAGCCTGGCTGAGTCGTCCCATCCGTTCGCTAAAGTTTAGTAACGTCGTTACATCCGCTTTCGATGGCGCATCAGGTAGCACGATCGCAGTGCTAGATAAGTCTTGAGGTGCCGTAAAGGGAAAGCCTGTTTGCAGCAACTTTAGATTTGGAAGTTGGACTGAATTAGTCCGCTTCAAGTTAAAGCTGGTGTCGTTATGAACAGTGCCCCAAAGCTGCTGATCGGTCGCAACGCC
>JBBSHC010000302.1:0-5281 GCA_038253425.1 Leptolyngbyales cyanobacterium
ACACTTTCGCCCGTTACCATTGACTCATCCAGCGTGGAAGCGCCATCCATGATTTCCCCATCAACAGGCACTTTTTCACCAGGACGTACCACAACGACATCATTAAGCTGTACGTCCTGAATGGGCACTGACATTTCTTGCCCATTGCGGATGATGCGAGCATCTCTAGCCTGTAAGCCAATCAGAGAGCGAATCGCTTCTGAGGTTTGTCCTCTAGCGCGATTCTCAAACAGTCTTCCCAACAGAATTAGGGTGATGACGATCGCTGCCGTTTCGTAATACACCTCTGGCATTAACCCTTGACTCATCAAGAACTGGGGCAGCAGGGTCGCAAACACTGAATAGAAATAGGCGGCACTTGTACCCAGCGCAATCAGCGTATCCATTGTGGCAGCATGACGCTTAAGGGCTTTCCAGGTGTTGACGTAGAAGGAGTAGCCACACCAAAACTGCACTGGCGCAGTGAGAATCAACTGAAACCACGGATTGGACAGCCAACCTGGAAGCAGCGGTAACTTGATGCCCGTCATCGCAGACAGCGAACCCAACACCAGGATGATGCTAATCACACCGCCCGTCACAACCTTGCGCCGCAGATCACGCGATTCTCGCGATCGAACCGCCTTTTCTGCATCATCCTCACCCGTCACCATTTCTTGCTCTTGCAATGAGAAGGCTGCGTAACCAGCGTCTTTAACCGCTTGTTGAATGTCTTCTAAATTAGTTTTCTGAGGATCGTAGGTAACGGTGGCTTGTTCGACCCCAAAATTGACGCTACTGGCGCTCACCCCCGGAACGTTGCGAATCGCTTGCTCAATGCTGTTGGCACAAGAGGCACAACTCATGCCCCGCAGTTTAAGTGTGGCATTCTCCATCAGACCTTCCCCTTCATGACTCTTGGGCACCTCAAAATCAAGCAACTTGATACCCTGCCGCCGTCACTGCATCCTTAACGGCAGCTTCGGAGGCTTGAGTTTCAATCTTGACGAGTTTGGTTTTTGGATCGGCTTGCACGCTGGCAGTGGGGTCAATAGCGATCACCGCTTTCGTGATCGTGTCGCTACAAGCCGAACACGCCATGTTGGGAACCTTAAACTGAAGTGTCATGGTGCAAGTCCTTTGCTAACTGTCTTCCTAACTTAGAGTCTCTAGTCAACTGGAGAGTCAAGCGGGATCGCTACTCCTTGAGGCAGAGTTTTCACTGCATCGATACGTTTATCGCTCGCATCTCGCGCATCCGCGCTTTAATAAGCTTCTTGCACGGTTGCTGGATGGGTAACTCTTTGATGGCAGTGTATTGGCACACGAGCATAGCAGCAGCGCGATGGGGAATATGGATCGCGAAAATTACTGGTTTCCAACGCCCGTCTCGTTCGTAAAAGCACCTAAAGAATTGCGATTAAGGCTGATTTTACAATCAGCAGCACCGTTTCCAGCCATCTACCTATCTGTTCTCAAGGTCTTTTATAAGCATCTTCATCTCATCAATCTCTCTGACTTGGGCTGTGATAATCTCTTGAGCCAGTTTCTTTACACGCGGGTCTGAGAGATTAGCTCGCTCACTCGTTAAGATCGCAATCGAGTGGTGTGGGATCATTGCCTTCATCCAGGCAACATCTCCAATGGTGACTTGGCTGCGGACAAGCCAGAGCGCGAGAGCAAAGACGATGATGCTGCCGACGAAGATGCTGACATTTGTTTTTCGGTTGCTGTACATATGCAGCATAAATCCGAGCATGATTCCAGCCATTGCTGCTCCCATCAGCACAGCCATGTATAATCGTGTCTCACTGAAATAAATATGGTCTAGCCGATAAGTATTAAAATACATCAGCCCAAACATCACAACAGTGGATGTCGCAGTCATCGCAGCAAATCTTCCATACTTGCTCGCAAACATTTTTTCGCTTTTCATTGGTTTCTGATTAGACATATTCCTTGAATACTCCTTACTGCTTGTGATAAATAGTCATCAGCATCACGGTGCTTTTGGCGCGATCGTCGGTGCGGACTGACGTGTGCCGTAGCGGGTCTGAGATCGATTAGCAAAGTTTTCTGCTCAGAATCATAAGAAAAAAGAACTGAGGCGAGACTGTATCGACAGTCTCGCCTACTTCTTACCTGAACAGCGAGTTCGACTGACCTAAGCGTGTGATGCAGCCACGCTAGCAACCTTGCGGTATGCTTCAGCTGCTTGACGACAGGCTTTAGCGCATGACTGACAATGTTCAGCATCATGCTTCTCGCACTCTTGGGCACAAGCTTCGCAAATCTCAATACAAGACTTGAGAATTTGAGGAATGAAGCGTGAACTCCGGCTGATGTAAGAGGCAGAATGCCAGCAGCTTTGAGCACAGTCGATGCAAACACGGGCGCACTCTGCCATATTGCCTAAACACTGATCGGCACAGTGTTCACATTCGTAGGCACAGTCAACGGCGGCATCGATTACGGATTGATGTTGTTGGTGTGGCATTTTGTTTTCCTGATAAAACTTAGGTTGGGTTCAGTGATTCAAGGTTGCACAAATTGTAGTAATCTAACCCCAAATTTCACGCTGCTTGAGTTGACTCGGAAGCGGAGGCAAGTTTGAAGGTTAGTTACTACGCCATTGCTGTTGCCATCTGGCGGCAAGACTCAGCACATTTACGACAAGCTTGAGCACAACGTTTGCAATGATCATGGTCGTGCTTTTCACACTCAGCCGCACAGCGCTCACAAGCCTCTGCGCAAATTTCGCACATCTGAGCATGAAGCTCAGAGTTACGCGCCATGAATCGAGCGCAAAGATCACAGGTATCAGCACAATCGCGGCACAGCTTAATACATTGAGCCATCATTTGCACCATGTCACTGTCTAAGCAAGCGGTCGCGCAGGTTTCACACTCACGCAAACAGTCAAGACAGTTCTGGATACAGGTTTCGAGTAGAGATTCATGCGATTGAGTCGTCGTCATAGTCTAGCTCCTAGTAAGTTACAAGGAGAACCCACTGGCTCTCAGGCTTCACCCTAAAGGAGCATTCAAATAATTGCCTCTCTCCTCCGAAGAGAGGAGAACTCACACTTTGGAGCGACAGCGATTTCATTCTAATTTCATAATTGTGTGCTCTAGCTGAAAATTGTTATTAAAGTCACATTCAAAAAAGATCTTCCTGTGTAGTCAAAGGTATTTCACCTTGATTTCATGCTTGTAAGCGACTCTAGTCTTTAGAAGCGTTAGTGGAGCACTGAGACAACAATGAGTTTTGATTATGACCTTTTTGTGATTGGTGTGGGTCCAGGCGGCTTGGCAGCCGCTGAACGAGCCGCAAGCTATGGGGCACGAGTGGCGATCGCCGAGCGGGATCAAGTGGGTGGCACCTGTGTGGTGCACGGTTGCATTCCCGAAAAAATGATGACGTATGCCGCCAGCTTTTCTCGCTTTTTCAAAAATGCCGACGAGTACGGTTGGGGCAAAGTCTCTGAAAACTTTGATTGGAGCCAGTTTATGGCGGCTAAAAATCGTGACATCAAGCATTTGAGTCAGGTACATCAGCAGCATCTCCAAGACGCAGGGGTTGAACTTCTACCAGGGCACGCTAAATTTTTAGATGCTCACACACTAGACGTTAAGGGAAACCACTATACGGCTGATAGAATCTTAATCGCGGTGGGTGGACAAGCGGTAAAACCAATCGATATTCCAGGCATTGAACACGCCATTACAACCCGCGAAATGCTGAACCTGGAGCAGCAGCCCAATCACCTGGCAATTATCGGCAGTAATCATATTGCCGTAAAATTAGCAGGCATCATGAACGGGTTAATCTCAAAAGTGACACTGATCGTGCCCGAAGAGCAAATTCTACCGGACTGCGACCAAGACTTACAGACCACTGTTCAAGAAGGAATGACGCGACTGGGCATTCAGGTTTGCTGCAACAGTCGGGTTGAAAAAATTGAGCAAACGCAGCAATGTCTGAACCTTACCTTGTCAGGCGACGAAGGACCAACCACTGTGGAAACCGTTGTCTTTGTCACCAGTCGCGTTCCTAACCTGGAAGGGTTGGGACTAGAGACGGTTGGCATTGAGGTAAAAGCAGGGACGATCGCAGTCGATGACTACAGCCGCACGACACAAGCCCATATTTTTGCTGTCGGTGATTGTACGCCTCGTCCTCACTGGACTCCAGTGGCGATCGCCGCTGGTCGTGCGTTTGCAGAGACGGAATTTGGCAAAACCAGCCAGCTTGTGAGCTATGCAAATATTCCTTACGTAGTTGCCTCTGAGGCGGAAGCTGCCACCATTGGGTTAACCGAAGCCCAAGCAACCGAGCAGTTAGGGGACGCTATTCGCTGCTACCGCAAAAAGTTCCAACCGTTGTTTAATCTAATGGGAGAGTCAAAGCAAGAAGCCTTGCTGAAGCTAGTGGTTGATGGCAACTCAGATCAAATTTTAGGCGCTCATATGGTGGGTGAATACGCCGCTGAGGTGATTCAAATGCTTGCCCCAGCGATGAAAGCAGGTGTAACGAAGCAGCATTTTGACAGCACGATCGGTATTCATCCTTCCATTGCCGAAGAATTTTTCACTCTCAAATAACCAAGCTAGTGTGCAGTCACCCAAGCCAAACATGAGCCGCAAACAAACCGCCATCAGGACGCTTCTCTTGCTCACGAATAATAACTAATGTCCTGCTGCGGACATACAGCAATTTCATCCTGATTTCATAACTGTGTGTAAGTCTGAGGTAGATCATCATTCGATTGGGGTCTGCTACCCCAAAAGCTTTCCCTATCGGATTGAGAGATCCGTTGACTCTCCAGTTGGGTGGAGTATTTAAGATGACAGCATCTCCCTTTTATCCTTTACTACTTGAGTAACACTAAAACGATGCCATTGAATTTCTTCACAAAAACAAGTTTTCTAGCTTTGACGCTGGGAGCGATCGCCACTAGCAGCGTCCTGAACGCTTGCTCGACACCAGCGCAAAACCAGGCACAAGCCCCCAGTCTAACTGCAACCGATGCTGGAGCCAGCAAGCAAATGGATCAGGGCAACATGGGCGGTATGAATCATGGCGACATGCAAAAAGGCGGCATGATGGACCACAGCATGATGTCTTTAGGTCCAGCGGACGCTGAATTTGATCTGCGCTTTATTGATGGTATGACTCCCCATCATCAAGGAGCCGTCGAGATGGCAAAAGAAGCGCAACAAAAATCGAAGCGTCCTGAAATTCAAAAGTTGGCGGCTGACATCATCAAAGCTCAAGACAAAGAAATTGCTCAAATGAAGCA
>JBBSHC010000303.1:0-5262 GCA_038253425.1 Leptolyngbyales cyanobacterium
CCGCAGAGTGTAAGCGATACTGCGATCGCGTTTTGGCTGCTCGAATGAAGGTGGCTGATTGGAGATTGCCGTGATCGGGTTGTCCTTTTAGTGCCGAACCACAGATAAAGACTCTCACACCAGTTGTTTCGGTCATTGTGCCCCTAGTTTTGTACAGCCTGAACTACCACGTTCCGTTGGGTTGTTCTAAGTTTAGGGTTAGCACGTTCTTTGTTACAAGCCAGGTCTTCATGACAAGCCAGGTTTTCGTTACAAGCCAGTACGCTTGCAAATCACGATCGAGGGGATGCTTATGCCTGTTCTTTCTACACTCACCGTCAATAGCGATCGCCTCAACCAGAGCCTGTTGCAACTAGCAGCGATTGGCAAATTACCAGACGGTGGTGTGAGCCGCGTTGCCTTTACTGCCGAAGATTTGCTGGCACGTCAACAGGTGCAAGCCTGGATGCTAGACGCAGGCATGACGGTTCGCACCGATGCAGGCGGTAACATTATTGGCAGATACGCCGGACGGTACGATCGCGCCGCAGCGTTAGCAACGGGATCGCATATCGATACAGTACCCATAGCCGGACGTTACGATGGCTGTCTGGGTGTGCTGGCGGGCATCGAAGTCGTGCGATCGCTCCACGAAGCAAACATCCGGTTGGACCACCCCCTGGAAGTGATTGTATTCACCGACGAAGAGCGCTCTGTGCTGGGCTGCAAAGCGATGGCAGGCGAAGTGAAGGAGCCACCAGAGTATTACGCTCGTTTAGATGGCACACCGATTCAGGCGTGTCTTACCAACATTGGAGGCGATTGGTCACAGATTGCAGCCGCGAAGCGCGATCGCTCACAAGTGGCAGCCTTTGTCGAACTCCACGTGGAGCAAGGCGGCGTGTTAGAGCATCTAGGACTGCCGATTGGTGTCGTGGATGGCATCGTAGGGCAGTATCGCTTTGCAGTTAACGTGATGGGGCGCATGAACCATGCGGGTACCACACCCATGCACCTGCGAAAAGATGCCCTAGTTGCGGCGGCGCAAATGGTGCTGGCAGTCAACAGCATTGGGACAGAAAGCCCCGGTGATCAAGTCGCTACAGTCGGCTATCTCAACGTGTCGCCCAACGCCACCAATACCGTTCCCGGCAACGTCGATTTTCGTATCGACCTGCGCGATCTGTCGCAAGACCACCTGGAGTTGTTAGTCAGCCGCATGAAGGACGAATTTGCCGCGATCGCCACTGCTACCAACACCGAATTCACTCTCCGCGAGACCCTCCACATCCTGCCGACCCTCGCTGCCCCTCCTATTAAAGATGTGATCAAGCAAGTCTCTGAGCAATTGGACTTGCCCTACACCTGTCTGCCCAGTCGCGCCGGACACGATGCTCAAGAAATTGGACGCTTCACCGACATGGGCATGATTTTTGTGCCCAGTCAGGGCGGCATCAGCCACTCGATCGACGAATACACCTCACCCGAACACTGCACTCAAGGCGCAAACGTCTTGCTACACACCTTCTTACAGTTGGACAAGGTGGATGCAGTGGATGCGGTGCCATTAAAAGGTAGGGAGTAAAAGTTAGCAAGACTCAAAAGGAAGCCGCGAGTATGGTTTTTGCCCGCCAGTATTGAATGAGTGACGATCGCGATCGCGGTTGCTAGAACAACAAGGTCTGTAGTAACGACAACTTGTGCGGATCTAACCACCACAACTTCTGTGGTAACAACAGCAAGTTCGGTAGTAACGACAGCTTGTGCAAATCTAGGAACAACTGCTCTTGTCGTAGGGACAGTTCACGCTGTGGTAGAGACAGCCATTGCGGATGCCACGGTAAGACTCGTTCACCCTGAATGCACGAGAACGGAAACGACGGCTGTAAGATAGCGTTATGAGCATTCTCGACGACATCTCTCAAGCCTTTGATCCGTCGCCGCTACCCGCTGGTTCGGCGGTGTATGTAGACTGTCGCGCGGTGAGGGGTGGCAGCGATATTCTCGTGGAGTTGGGGAAGAAGGTGCTGCGATCGGATCGCACCTGTCAACTTTATAGCGGTCATCGGGGCGGCGGCAAATCGACGGAATTGCTGCGGTTGCAGGCTGAACTGGATAAAAAGGGCTGCTTTGTGGTCTACTTTGCGGCGGAAGACGGCGACATCAACCCAGAAGATGTGGAGTATACCGACATTTTGCTGGCGTGTACGCGGCATTTGCTGGAAGGCTTGAAGACGGTTGATTCGGAGCCTATCTCAAACTGGCTACGTGATCGCTGGCAGGCGTTGAACGCGGTGCTGCAAACCGAGATCAACGTCAGTGAACTGAAAGCGGAAGTGCTGATCCAGCAAATTGCCAAGATTACGGCGAACATTCGGGCACAGCCCAGCCAGCGCTACCAGATTCGTCAACTGCTGAACCCGCATACCGAGACGTTGGTGGTGGCGCTGAACCAATTTATTGCTGATGCCAAACGCAAGCTGCCGCAGGGCAAAACGAAGCTGGTGGTGAGTGCCGATGGGTTAGACAAAATTACCCCGATCGTCCAAGAAGGTGGACGCACGAACTACGACGAGATTTTTATCGATCGCGCCGAACAATTGAAAGCGCTGGATTGCCACGTCATCTACACAGTACCGATTTCGCTGGTGCTGTCGAGTCGGGCATCGGACTTGATGGAGATTTACAACTGTGTGCCGCACGTCCTGCCGATGGTGATGGTGCAAACGCGCACCAACGAGAGTTATGCACCGGGCGTTGAGGCGCTGAAGGACATTGTGTGATCGCGCATTCAGTCGATCGCATCCGCCCAAAAACTCTCCCTGGAAACCGCGATCTTTGATCGTCCCGACACCTTAACCCGTCTTTGCACGATCACAGGTGGGCACGTCCGTAACCTGATGCTGCTCATGGAGCTACTGGTTAACTACAATGACGATGCGCTACCGCTGACGGCAGCGGCATTGCAGCAGGGCATTCGACAACTCCGCACGACCTATCGCACCACCGTCAACAGTGATCAGTGGGTGCTCTTGGCAAAGGTGTTTCGCACCAAGCGCATTGACCACGACGAAGCGCACCGCAGCTTGCTTTTTACCCGCTGCCTGCTGGAATATTGTGAAGATAACGAGGATGGCGAACGCTGGCATGATGTGCATCCCATGCTGCGCGATGTGCCCGAATTTAAGGATGCACTGGCTACCTACGATCGCACCAATGCCCCCGCATGAACCCTGACCCGCACGACATCGACTGGAACGCTGAAGTCACCACCACTCCAGAGCAGGAGTATCGCGTGCTGCTGAAGTCTTTGCGACGGGCACAGGGCTTTAAGCTCCTTTTTGTGCAGTGTTCTCCGGCAGAGGGTGCGCGGCTCATCAAGCAGGTACGAGAAGATTTACCCCAAAAGCGCCTGGAGGTCTTGTCACTCAAGGAACCCATCACCAACCTTTATGAGTTGGTCGTAGCCCTACCGCACAAAGACCAGCTTGACGTGCTGCTTGTCTCTGGGCTGGAGCATTCGCTGTACGACTACGAAAAAGAGCATCTGTGGAACGAGGATGGCATTTACCGCTTTGATGCTGCTGCCGAGAAGCAGCGCTACGAGACGGGCGTGCCCCGCGTGTTGAGCCACCTCAACCTGAGCCGCGAACGCTTTCAGCGAGATTTTCCTTTCAGCTTTGTGTTTCTGGTGCCCACCTATGCGCTCAAGTACCTCATCCGGCGCGCCCCCGACTTCTTTGACTGGCGCTCTGGCGTACTGGAGTTCGTCACCGATCCACAGCTTGTTATGCAAGCGTTAAAGCCCATTCTCCTGGAAGGAGATTACCAGCAATACATAAACTGGACATCGCAGGACCGTGCTCAACGCATTCTGGAGATTCAAACATGGCTAGAAGAACCCCATCAAGCACCAGAATTTAAAGTCTATTTGTTATTTGAGCAAGGCAATCTCTTTCGTGCTTCCCAGAAATATGCAGCCGCGCTTAACAGCTATGACCTGGCAATGGCAATTGACCCAGACTTCCACATGGCTTTGTACGGTAGAAGCCTTGCACTATTCGGGCTAGAGCGTTATGAGGACGTGATCGTTGCCGTTGATCGGATTCTTGCCATTCAACCAGGGAATTATGATGCCCGGATAATCCGAGGGGGTGCATTGAAAAATTTAGGGCGCTACGAGGAGTCGATTGCTTGTTTCGATAAAGCGATTGCAATCAAGCCAGACGATTACAACGTTTGGCATATTCGAGGTAGTGCACTACTTGAGTCAGAGCACTATGAAGCAGCGGTTGTTAGTTATAACAAAGCACTTGAACTCAATTCAAACTCTTCTGAAACCTGGAATATTCGGAGTATTGCACTATTTGCTTTAGGTCAACTCAAGGAAGCGATTGCCAGTCTAGATAAAGCGATTGAGCTGGACAAGAACACAGATCGAGAGCTTCGCGATACTTTACTACTTGTTATCGATCAACATCAAAAGACGATCGCCAGCTATGACCACGCCGTGGCGATCAAACCGGACGACCACGAAGCTTGGTACAACCGGGGCAATGCACTGTTCGACTTAGGGCGCGATAAGGACGCGATCGCCAGCTATGACCATGCCGTGGCAATTCAACCGGACTTACACCAAGCCTGGTACAACCGGAGTCTCGTCTTAAAGCATCTGGGGCGTGAGGAGAAAGCGACTGAAAGCTACAACAAAGCCGTTGCGCTCAACCCAGACTATGACAAAGACCAGAATAGCTAGGTCGATCGCCTGGTGCGGTTTGTGCGATCGCGCTTCAAGCCGACGCATGATTGAAGAGGCGATATATGGGGATGATGGTGGTGAAGGGGCGATCAAAGCTGAGAAATTGGTAGGATGAGAGCCATCAGTTCAGGGTTGAGATCTCATTGCGCTACACCTTTGAATGGAACCCAAGCAAGGCTAGAGAAAATCTAAGAAAACATCGTGTCAGTTTCGATCGGGCAGCGACCGTGTTTCTTGATCCAAACGCACGTTCTATCTTTGACGTAGACCATAGTGAGGAAGAAGACCGTTGGGCTACCCTGGGTATAGACAGTAACGGCAATGTGCTGATTGTGATTCATACCTTCGAGCAAATCGACAACACGCTGTGCCAGATTCGCATCATTTCTGCTCGTAGAGCAACCAGCAACGAGAATGAACAATACCTGGAGGGACGCTTATGAAGGATGAGTACGACTTTTCGGCTGGAGAACGCGGTAAGTTCTACCATCCGCAGGCAGCATTGGACTTACCAATCTATCTCG
>JBBSHC010000304.1:0-5228 GCA_038253425.1 Leptolyngbyales cyanobacterium
ATAGCCATTCTGGTTAGGACGGGGTGCAGGGGTGGAACCCCTGGCTGGGGGCATTGCCCCCACACCCCCTTTGATCCCAGTGTCCTAAGCTCTGGGGCGGCAGCTATATGTTTTCAACGACAGTGATGGCATGTTCGTGCCTACAAAGGGGTGATCACTATTTCTCTCTATCTATGGATGGAGCAGCAAACTATTTTTCTTGGTTACATTCAGAAAAACAGCAGGCAGGAAACAGTCGTGCTGGTGCGTTGGACTGGTGCGTTGGACTGACAAATTTAACTGGTGGCTCTCAAGACTCTACAAGATGGTGCATAAGCGGGAAAATTTGTAAACGTTTCAAAACAAAATTTTGCAAATCGTAAATTAACTTGTTAGATTACAGGCATCGCTGGCAGGTAGTTCTTCATGCACCACATCTTCGGCATCATTCCCATTCCGCCACCCCTAGAGGCACGTTCATTGGTTTACGACCTCAAAGCCCGTCTTGATTGGGGCAACCCGGCACTGACTATTCTCGATGCCCGCGATCGCACCCTTTTTCATGCCAGTCATATTTCTGGGGCAATTTCAATTCCGGTGAACGAGTTGCGCGATCGAGCACTGACCAGTCTGCCGCTAACTCGCGATTTGTATGTCTACGGCGAAACGGATGAAGAAAGTGCCGCGATCGCCGCTCAACTTCGTGCGATCGGCTACTGTAATGTGTCTGAAATCCGGGGTGGTGTGTCTGCTTGGAAAGCAGTGGGTTTTCCGATCGAAGCGGTATTAGCCGCCGCTTGAAAGAGTTTGGAGCAGCCGCCTTTGGGTTGCCAGCACTGAGTAACGCCTTAAACTTAAAACCCAAGACTTAAAACTCAACACTCAACACTCATTTCCCCGCCTTATGTGTGGACGGTTTAGCCTGACCCAATCAGCGGATGCACTGGCAAATGCTTTTGCGTTGAACGACGTGCCTGCTTGGATGCCACGCTATAACATTGCGCCCACGCAGACAATAGCAACGCTTGTGAGTGACGCTTCGCCTTCGCGGCAGTTTCGGCTGTTGCGGTGGGGGTTGGTGCCGAGTTGGGCAAAAGACCTGGCGATCGGGTCAAAACTCATCAACGCACGGTCTGAAACGGTAGCTGAGAAACCATCCTTTCGGGCTGCGTTTAAGCAACGGCGCTGCTTGATCCTGGCGGATGGCTTTTATGAATGGTTGCGCTTAGACAAAAAGCAGAAACAGCCTTACTACTTTCAGTTAACAGACAAGCAACCCTTTGCCTTTGCTGGCTTGTGGGAACGCTGGCAGGGTAGCGGCGAACCGATCGAGTCATGCACTATGCTCACAACTCAGGCAAATGAACTATTGCAGCCGATTCACGATCGTATGCCTGTAATGCTTGCTCCTGAAACCTACGAGCGCTGGCTTGATGTCACCACACCAGCCGCAGAGCTTCAACAATTGCTGCATCCGTACGACGCTCAGGCGATGCAGGGCTATCCTGTGAGTCCGTCAGTCAATAGCGCAGCCAACGAGAACATTGAGTGCTTGAATCCTCTTTAGAACGATGTTTTCTTAACCTTCTTCGGGTATCAGTAATAGGATGAACGTAGCGGAACTTTGTGCTCTGCTGCTCACAGCTTGATCGTGCTTGATGCCCATGCCTGACAATTTGCCTCAAAATCTATCGAGTGATGCCCTCGCTCGTTACATCGAACGGACGGATGGCATCGCCAAACCCTGGCTGCTAGTTCAATTACGCTTACGCAAGCTGCAAGAGCGGCAGGAAAGCCTTTCAGAAGCAGAGTACATTCGAGAATTAGCCGATATCCATCAGGATTTGATGAAGCTTGGCGAGTGGTGGATTGGCATTGAAGACGAGGTATTTGGTTCATGACAAGGCGCAAAAAGGCTGTGACCGAAAAACAGCCCTCTACAGAAATCAACCTGACCGATGTACAGCATTATTTCAACCGTGAGATCAGTTGGTTAGAGTTTAACAATCGGGTACTGCACGAAGCCTTTGATCCACGCACCCCCTTGCTAGAGCGACTGAAGTTTATGGCAATCTTCAGCTCTAACCTGGATGAATATTTCATGGTGCGGGTAGCGGCACTTAAGGAACAGGTAGAAGCTAACGTCACCAAGCGATCGGCAGACGGACGTACCGCCAAAGAACAGTTGGGCATGATCAGCCAGCGGTTGCGCCCGATGGTGGTTCAACAGCATCGTCACTTTGAGCAAGCCTTGCGCCCTCAACTAGCAGCAAAAGGTGTCCATCTGCTGGATTACATTGATTTAAATCAGGAGCAGCGCACTTATTTACAGCGCTATTTTGATGAGCAGATCTTTCCCGTGTTGACGCCATTGGCGATCGATCCAGGGCATCCTTTTCCCTACATTTCTAACCTCAGCCTTAATCTGGCAGTGGTGATCAAAGATCCGACGACTGACGAAGAACTGTTTGCTAGAGTCAAAGTACCCAAAATTCTGCCGCGCTTTTTGCCGCTCCCCGAACACTTGCGGCTCCAACGGAAAGATGTGCCTGCCGTATGGACGGTAGTGCCTTTGGAACAGGTCATTGCCCACAACCTAGAAAGCCTGTTTCCAGGTATGAATATCCAGGAGTACTATCCCTTTCGCATTACCCGCGACGGTGATCTGGAAGTGGCAGAAGATGAAGCCGACGATTTGCTGCTGGCGATCGAGCAAGAACTGCGAAAACGTCGCTTTGGTGGTTCGATCGTGCGGTTAGAAGTCCACGCTTCTACGCCAGAACTGGTGCGCGAAATGCTACGGCAAGAGATGGATCTGGGCGAGGATGATCTTTACGAAGTCGGCGGCTTGCTCTCTCTACGTGATCTCTTTGCGCTCACCGATCTACCCCTACCTGAGCTTAAAGATCCCGTTTGGCGATCGGCAGTACCTGCCCGTCTCCGGCGTCCTAATGAAGGTGTTGATGCTCCCATTGAGCTTGAAGAAGATTTCTTCGCGGTCATTCGCAAGCAAGATTTAATGGTGCATAACCCTTACTACTCGTTCTCCAATACAGTGCAGCGGTTTGTCATGCAGGCAGCGCATGATCCAGACGTGCTGGCGATTAAGATGACGCTGTATCGTACCTCTGGCGATTCTCCGATTGTTGATGCTTTGATTGCCGCAGCAGAGAATGGTAAGCAAGTGTCTGCCCTGGTGGAATTGAAAGCCCGCTTTGATGAAGAGAACAACATCAACTGGGCACGAAAGCTTGAAAATGTGGGCGTTCACGTGGTATATGGGTTGGCAGGGCTTAAGACTCACACCAAAGTCATGCTAGTTGTGCGACGGGAAGAGGATCGCATTCGTCGCTACGTCCACATTGGCACAGGCAACTACAATCCCAAAACGGCTCGTCTCTATACTGATTTGGGGCTGTTGAGTTGTCGGGAAGACTTGGGCGCAGACCTTACAGACTTGTTTAATTACTTGACGGGCTATTCGCGGCAGCAGTCGTATCGCAAGCTATTGGTGGCTCCAGTCAATTTGCGCGATCGCATGGTTGGCTTAATCCGTCGTGAAATTGAACATGCTCAGAATGGGCACCATGCCCGCATCGTTGCCAAAATGAACGCGCTCGTTGATCCGGGCATGATTGTTGCCCTATACGAAGCATCCCAGGCTGGCGTTCAGATCGATCTGATTATACGTGGGATGTGCTGCCTGCGACCTCAGGTTCCTGGCATTAGCGATCACATTCGAGTGATGAGCATTGTCGGTCGCTTTCTGGAACACTCTCGCATCTTCTACTTCAACAACCAGGGACAGGAAGAGGTCTTTATCGGTAGTGCGGACTGGATGACGCGCAATCTCGATCGCCGCGTGGAAGCAGTGACCCCCATTGATGATCCAGCGATCGCCAAAGATCTGCAAGAAATACTCGGTATTCTCCTGGCTGATAACCGTCAAGCCTGGGATTTACAGCCAGATGGACGGTATCTCCAGCGTCGCCCGACTGCCGGAACGCCAGAGCAAAGTGCTCAGCGTCTTTTGATGGAAATGGCACAGCAACAATAGAAAACCTGAACCGAAGAGAGACCAGAGATCTGAGACCCTTTGAGTGCGGGATGGACTGTTCTTACTCACTACTCCGTGACTCTCTGCATGCCACAATAAGTGGGTAGCGCCCTAGTGGTCTGAGGAGACGAGTTTGTGAGCGGCAGCCCGAATAACGTTGGTATTTTGATCATTCTTTACATCATCGGCATTATGCTGGTGCTGACAGCTATTCTCATTGTGCTGAAAGGCATCGGTGTGTTAACGACGCTGCCCAACTACGTCATTTGGGCACTACTACTGCTGTCAGCAGGAATGGGCATTTTGGGTGGTCTTCGCAACAACCAGAGGCGTTAAGAGAGAGGGTGTAACGAAATGATGTCGTGGCTTGTAGCGGTCAGCGGTCAGAAGCCAGGAGGCAAAAAAAAGCTGATCGCCGATCGCTAAGCCAAATGTATGCTGTTGTTTTTAAATACACTCTGAATGATGGGACGATCGCTAAAGCCAAGCATGGTGGCATTTTTGGTAGTGCTGTTGATGACAGTCCTGGTCTGGGTTTTGCGAGGCATTGGGCTACTAACGTTCATTCCAGGTTCGGTGCTTTGGGTATTAATCCTGCTCAGTATTCTGACGGCAATCCTGACGACGGTGCGTTAGATGGTAAGCAGTGGACAGTAATGTTTGAGTGATGTCATTCTTACCCAGTACGGCTGCAAGATCGGTTCCAGAATCTGGACTCAGCGCGATCGCGCTTGGCAGTAACCTTGGCGATTCCCTGGCAATACTGGAACGAGCCTTAATAGTTCTTGCCAAAACGTCGGGAATTTCTTTGGTCGCGCGATCGCCCTGGTATAGCACCAAAGCAGTCGGACCACCCCAGCCCGACTATCTCAACGGCTGTGCGCTTCTTAAGGTGACGCTGACGCCTCCCGACTTGCTCAAAACCCTGCTGCAAACCGAGGCACAATTTGGGCGCATTCGTCGAGAACGGTGGGGACCCCGCACCCTTGACTTAGATTTGTTGCTGTTTGATGCTGTCGTGCTTGATACGCCAGAACTGCAAATACCCCATCCTCATATGGCAGAACGGGCTTTTGTGCTAGTGCCGCTGGCAGATATTGCGTCGGATTGGGTTGAGCCAATTTCAGGAAAAGCGATCGCAGCACTAGTACAAACGGTAGACTGTTCAGAAGTAAAAAAGTTTGAAGGCTGA
>JBBSHC010000305.1:0-5223 GCA_038253425.1 Leptolyngbyales cyanobacterium
AATTCAAGGAATGGTTGGCAAGGATGGAGCAGAAGCCATCCAGTCAATGATTCAAAATGCCCATCGACCGGGTTCCGGCGGCGCGGTGGCAACTGTCATTGGAGTGGTGACGCTTCTCTTTGGTGCGTCTGGCGTTTTTGGGCAGCTTCAGGATGCGCTCAATGCCATTTGGGGCGTTAAGCCAAAGCCAGGGCAAGGCATCAAAAGCTTTCTTCAGACTCGCTTTCTCTCGTTTGCGATGGTTCTGGTCATCGGCTTTCTGCTGTTAGTCTCCCTCGTTCTATCAGCCGCACTTGCCGCGATCGCTGCTTTCTTTAGCCGTTTTCTACCAGAACTGGTTATTCTGGGTCAGGTGCTCAACTTCGTTGTGTCCTTTGGCTCCATCACGCTTTTATTTGCCGCCATTTATAAGTTTTTGCCAGATGTCGATGTTGCCTGGAAAGACCTTTGGGTAGGAGCCGCCGCCACCGCGTTCTTATTCAATATCGGCAAATTTTTAATTGGGCAATATTTGGGGCATAGCGGTGCTGGCTCGACTTACGGAGCCGCAGGTTCCCTAGTTGTGATTTTGCTCTGGGTCTTCTATTCAGCGCAGATCATTTTGTTTGGTGCCGAATTTACCCAGGTTTTTGCTAAGCATCGTGGCTCAGAAATTACGCCCAGCGCCCATGCTGTACGTATTGATCAAGCCACTCAACCCCAGGCAAAACGGTCAGCGACGTATGGAGACTCAGCGGAGGCAGGTACAACAGCCGTGCTAACGGCAGCACAAGAACCAATGGAACCGACACGCCGACATCGATCGCACGGTGGTCGTGATCTCGCTACACTGTTTGGTTCTGTAGTAATGCTGGCTGGTGTTGTACGGCGATCGTCTCAACGACCCCGATCGCGCCGCCGCAAACCTCGCTAGAATACCTGATCAGCTTGGGACACTCGCCTAGTTAAAGAAAAAACTACTTGTCGCCGTAGTAAAACGCCACCTCTTTGTCTTTTAGGGGGGCGAACTCGGCTGTGGTCAGCATTTGGTTGAGGTCATCCAGCGAAATATGCTTTGCCCCAATCCGCACAATGCGCGATCGCATCGTGTTAGACACACCGCTACGCTGCCGTCCAGCTTCCAGACCCATGACCTGGTTGTAAAGCTCAAGCTTGGCAGATGGAATGGGCGAACCGTCAAAATCAATGCCTCGTGCGATCGCCACATCAATCGCATCTGCACCCGTTGTACTCTCGATCGACGCATCGGTATCAGCAGCCATAATCTATTCATCAACCTGGAGTTCAAGCGCATTCTACCAGATTGCGATCCCCACCATGCAGTCGAAAAACGGCGAAGTATCGTTTGCAATTTTGAGGTTTGGTTTCAATTTCCGAAATCCTGCTGCCAAACCTTGTAGGGAGAAGCTAGGCTAACGGGTAACTTTTCAGCAGCAAAGTTAACGCTTTGGGTTTGAGAATGTCGATCGCGTTGCCTTCCGTCCTCTCTACCGTTCCTCCTTATGCCACAGACTTTAGCCATTTCTACGCGTGGTCTGACCAAGCAATTTGAGCGCCAGATTGCAGTAAACGATGTCGATTTGCAAGTGCAGGCAGGTGAAGTCTACGGCTTAATTGGTCCCAATGGTGCGGGTAAAACGACGCTGATTCGGATGCTGGCAACGGCAGAAGAGCCAACGGTGGGCGAAATTTATCTTAATGGTGAGCCGCTTTTGCGCGATCGAGAGAATCACTCTCTTAAGCGACAACTTGGCTACTTACCCGATGACTTTCCGCTCTACGACGACCTCACCGTTTGGGACTACCTGGATTATTTTGCCCGACTCTATTGCCTCAAAGAACCACGCCGCAGTCGCCGTCTCAAAGATGTACTGGAACTGGTGCAGCTCACTCACAAGCGCCACAGCCTGATTGCAACCCTCTCGCGTGGGATGAAGCAGCGACTCAGTCTTGCTCGAACTATCATCCACGAACCCATGCTGCTGCTGCTGGATGAACCCGTATCAGGGTTAGATCCGATCGCTCGTGTGCAGTTTCGCGAAATTATCAAGGTGCTGCAAGAAATTGGCATGACGATCCTCATCTCATCGCATGTACTGAGCGACTTAGAGGAACTATGCACGTCTGTCGGCATCATGGAGCTGGGCTATCTGGTAGAAAGCGCTTCGTTAAAGAACCTTTACCATCGCCTGAGCCGCCAGCAAATTGTCATTGCCACAATGGGCGCTTTAGATGTATTGAAGTCTGAGCTACACAATTGTTCGCAGGTCGAAAATATAGAAGTGTTGCCAGATCAAAGTATTTGCGTTCACTTCTCTGGGGGGGTATCAGAATCAGCAGAGTTGCTGCGATCGCTCATTGCTGCTGGCATTCCTCTCACTGAGTTTCACCGCACACAAGAAAACCTGGAAACGATTTTTCTCAAAATGGGGCATCAGCAAACATCTTGATCGTGGTGTTCATGAGGAGCAAGCAATTAGCAATACCTCAAGCATTAAAGCGTTCGATCATCCTTTTAGCCAGCAACCTTTATGTTATTTCACTGGTTACACAAGCTTGGCGACGATCTCAACCCCCAATTGTTACGGGAGGCTAAAGGGCGGTTAAAGCCTCGCAGCATCATTGTGACAGCGATCGCCTCGTTCTTGGGGCAAAGCTCCATTCTGCTGTATTTTCAAAGACGGACTCAAAGCAGCGTTGGCGTTGCAGGGAGAGAATCCTTGTGGTCTTTCTATACTCAAACTGAAGCAGGCAAACTTACAATCAACGCGCAACACGCCTGTTTTGATGTGTTTTTCACGGTGACTTGGGTAGCACTTACTTTACTGCTGTTTTTGGGTAGCTACTTATTCGTCAGCGATATTGCGAGAGAAGAACGCCGTGGCACCCTCGATTTTATGCGATCGACTCCCATAACGAGCCAGAGTGTGTTGATCGGTAAACTGCTCGGTGTGCCAATCTTGTTGTATCTGGCGATCGCGCTGTCTCTACCGCTCCATCTGTGGTCAGCGTTCAGCGCTGGTCTGTCGCTGTCGGCAATGATCGGTATTGATTTGGTTTTGGTGGTTTGCTGTGCCTTCGTTTATGTCTTTTCACTACTTCATAGCCTGAGTTGGGGCGCTAAAGCACAGGCTTGGTATATCCTGCCCCTCACTGGAATCATTTACTGCGTACTCCACGGACTGGGGTGGTACGGAAGCTATCAATATGATCAATTGCTAACAGAGGCAGCGAGACAGGGGACTGAGCCAGTCGTCATCGATTGGGTTTCTGGTGCAAATCACCTCCTTCTTAGATTCGTTACTATTCTGTCGATCAGCCTGACTATCATCTCCGTTTATTTGTGGCAAATATGTGTCAAACGCTTTCATAAACCACCCTTACGTCAATGATTGTGACTTCTAACTAGCGGCTAAAAATTCTGGTTACGCTTGCCCAATTGACACTTGAACCTCTTTGCATCTCACACGACGTCTGAATTTGGAGCTAACTGCTATGACCTTCGACTGGATAGATCGGCTAAGCGACTGGAACCCTCAAGTTTTTCGAGAATTAAAAGGGCGTCTTAAGCGGACCAATGCAAGTTCCACGAGCACTACATCGTTTGTAATACAGTTATTAGTGTTGCTGTATTTTTGGAATGCGCTGCCTGCGGATCACCCCAAAGACAATCCTTACTGCACGGGTAGCGGCAGTTATCGCTCCTTTGCCTGTATTTATGATGCGTTGGGCAATCCACAGATCGATTGGCAACACTGGTGGTTCGATCTATTTCAGGCGTTGAGCTGGGCGCTGCCGTTTGTGCTGCTGATTGCAGGTGTGTACATGCTTATTGGCGATTTGGGCAAAGAAGAACGCCGGGGAACGCTGAATTTCATTCGCTTGAGTCCGCAAACGAGTCACAGCATTCTGGTCGGCAAGCTGTTGGGGGTGCCTGCCATCCCGTATCTGGCAGTAGCATTAGCGGTACCCTTACATCTGTTAGCCGCGATCGCGGCTCATGTGTCGATCGCCAACGTGCTGAGTATTTATTTGCTCACTGCGGCTGCCTGCGCCTTCTTTTATAGCGCTGCTTTGCTCTATGCCTTTTTGGGTGGCACTCAGGGTTGGCTTGGAGCAGTAATCATTTGGCTCAGCTATTCCGTCTTCTTTCAACTGTGGCAGTCAGCCACTGACTTTGGTAGCGACCATCGCTATCTAGGGCTGGGGGAATGGTTCTATTTGCCAGTTGGTAAGCACCTTGGCCTTGCCATGACCTTTGCGCTCATTACCCTGGGAGCGGGCACGTACTGGCCCTGGCAAGCGGCAAAGCGTCGTTTCCGCAATCCAAATCTGACGCTGTTGAGCAAAAGCCAAAGCTACCGCGTGACGCTTTGTTTTGAGATCTGGATGCTTGGCTTTGTCTTCCGAGATGTGTCTAGCTCTAACCGTCCCCTGGATGATCTAGTTTTGCTAGGGTTTTTCAGTCTGCTGTGGTTTGTGATTCTCATGGTTGCATTGACGCCGCAACGACAGATTTTGTTAGATTGGGCGCGCTATCGACGAGAACGGGTTGCCAAGGCAAAACATTTTTGGAGCCGCTCTATTGTCGAAGATTTGATTTGGGGTGAGAAAAGTCCGGCACTGGTAGCGATCGCCCTCAACCTGCTGTTGGCTAATGCGGTAATCATGCCCTGGTTGCTTGGTTGGGGCAATGCGAGCTATCAGCTTCAGGGGCTTGCTACCCTGGTATTGGGCGGCACGTATCTGCTGATCTGTGCCGCGATCGCTCAACTGATGATGTTGATGAAGTCTCCAAAACGCGCAGTTTGGGCTGCAAGCACGATCGCGGGTATCATCGCTTTACCGCCGGCTATTCTTGGTTTCTTGCAGTTCTACCCAACCGAAGCTCCGTTAGCGTGGCTGTTTTCAATGGGTGCCTTTGCAGCGTTACAATCCAGCGTCTCAATAACGACAATATTCACAGCCTTTTTAGGTCATTTGGGCATTTTGAGTTTGCTGTCGCTGCGCCTGAGCAATCAACTGCAACGAGCCGGAGAATCTGCGACGAAAGCGCTTTTGGCAAGCAAGGCGTAGCAGGCTAAAGCTAGCTATTTGCAGTTCATACCTCAATTTAGAAACGCCAAGCGAGCAAGGGGGGCTGATGAGGCTACGTTTACTCCACAACTCTCTACAGTTCCCTTTTGCTGCGCTGTTTGCCTTAGGCGATTAGCGGTCGTCTGG
>JBBSHC010000306.1:0-5222 GCA_038253425.1 Leptolyngbyales cyanobacterium
ACGCCCGTCAGGGCGATCAAATTGGTGCGGTTCGAGTCGTCGATCAGGTGTTGCAGCTTGATCCAGAGGATGCCATGCCTATGGTCATCGGTGCATGATGCGTTATCGGTTGGGTGACAAGCAGGGCGCGATCGCTGCTTGTCTGCAAGCCGCCGCACTTTACCTCAAACAAGGAAAAGCAAAGGAGCATCAATATGTACTAAAAATGCTGCAAAAGCTGCAAGAGTAAAAGCAGAATATGCTCGGTATTATCGTCTTCATCAAGTATGCTGAGTCCACGACTCGGTTCTGATGGAGAGCAGCCGTCAGAGGAAACAGGGAAAGTGTAGTGCAAATCTACCGCTGTCTCGCAACTGTGAAGGAAGTTAAAAGTTTCGCTTGGATTAACTAACTCAAAACTCAAAACTTCTCAGTCAGAACGCCTGCCGAGGCGCAACGCGTTTTCTACGGAGAATCGCGCCATCACATCGTCTTCTTTACGAGGTACAAAATGACGACTCAAACTTATTCTTCCGTACAGCAACAAGTAACCCGTCGCGTGCTGTCAGTGCCCGTCCAATCGGCACTCTACCTTTCGCTGTCAGCATTAACGCTGTGGACGGTGTATTTCACAACGTATCCTCCAGTACATGACACCGTGCATACTCTCCGTCACCACACAGCGCTGGTCAGTTGCCATTAGGTGCCGCTACGCGTGGACGCTCAGAGTTAAACAATGCCTAAAAAAATCTATGTGCTGATCGGCGCGCTTTGCATGATCAGCGTTATTTTTTGTAGCTGGGTTGGCTTGGCCCAGTCTCCTGAACCTTCGGTACGGTTGACCACCGTTCCATCCCTCGATCAGATTCGTCCGTTTGAAGCGGAAGCAACTGAAGGCAAGGGGTCGGGCAGTTACAAGCCACCCGTACAACTGTCTCTGCAAGCAGTGAATGCTCAGGGACAGTTGTTGAAAGATGCCAGAATGCACGTGCAAATCTTTACTCCGCCTAAAACTCCCTGGTTTACAACGGATTTTCCGATCGTAGAGGGAACCAAGCTACTGGATATCGAGGGGAATGCGCCGACTGGTCAGTTGCAGCTTCAGCAAACTCTGCCCATTCGCGGCACCTACAAGCTGTTAGTAGCTGTCACCCCGATCGCGCCGAATGCTTTTACACCTGTTCAGCAGACCCTAACGCTCTCGGTCTCAGAGAATGAGGCTAAAGATCGTAATTTTGCGATTTTGGCAGTCATTTTGCTGTCAGCAGGGTTGAGCGGTGGCTGGATTATTGGCAGCAGGCAATCGCTGCAACCGGGGGATCTTGCACCGCAGCGCGTCCGGCTGTTGCTAAGTGGAGCAACTATAGTAGCGATCGTCGCGCTTCTCTATGTCAACATCAGTGCTGAGTTTGCTGAGTCGCATCTGTCGATGGCAATGCCACACAAGCACTCACATGCGTCTCATGAGACTGAAGAAGCGCATCCAACGCCTAAGACTTCCAAGCTGCAAATGCAGGGGCTAGAGATGCGGCTGTCAGGTGATGTAACTGCAACTGTAGGTCAGCTTGCGGACTTGCAGGTTAGCCTTATTGACACCAAAACTCAGCAACCTGTAACGGATGTTGCTTTAAAGGTGACAGCAACGCAGCTCGAAAATAACTGGGTGTCGTTTGCCTATCAGGGCACTCCAGACAGCGCCGGAAAACTAGCGTGGCAGCAAGAATTCTTTGATGGTGCGCCGCACAGTATTGAAGTCGAAGTTGCGCCCCAGGCAAGCTCCAAACGGCAATTTCAGCCCTTTCAGGTCGCACAAGAGATTGATGTAGAAGGTGTTGCTCCGCCGCTGTTTATCCGCTTCGTTTCGCTGGTGTATCTGACAGGCTTTGTTGCCGTTGGTCTTTTGCTAGGGCTATGGCTACAACGACAGCGGACTCAGCGATCGAGAACGACCTGGACCCGTGACAATGCTTCCTAAGCTACAGTGTTTGGCTGGCTAATAAAGTGGCAGATAGCTCTACCTCGGCTTTGCCCGATTGTCAAAGACGCTGATTACCCAAACTTCATGTTGAATGTTGCTGTTTAAATCGCTAACCGGGCTGTTGCGTCGATCGCGCTGAGCTACTGTTCAAGAACCAACACAGGCAGAATACCGCACTACATTCGCTCTGCCTTAAAACGGGTTAGCTCGACCATCATCCTGTGCGATCGAGCCATTTCAAACGCTCTGCATAGCTCTCAACGCCTCGGACATTCAGCCCATTGGCACCGTACTCCGTGCCTCTTGCCTTTTAGCCTTTAGCCCTCATCCCTCATCCTTCATCCCTGAGCCTTCATCCCTCATCCTTCTCTTTACCCCTTCCTCGCCGTTTCCGCCGTCTGAGATGATTCAGGCAGGCTTGCTTCCATCTTCAAGCAGTTCAAACCATCTACCTGAAGCTGATACTCCACGCGATCCATCAGGCGATTGAGAATGAGCCACCCATAGCCCCCTTCCTGCATTAGCTCTGGGGTTGGTTCTGCATACGAAGCCACATCATAACCTGTGCCTTGATCCCAAATTTCAAGGGCAATGTCGCGTTCCTGGAGTTCCAGTCGAATGAGCACAGGCAACGCTGGCTGGTCTTTGTGAGCATGGCGGACGACATTAGAGTATGCCTCAACCAAAACTAGGCGCAGACGATTAGACTGTCGGGGCCAATCGACATGATTGCCCAGTTCGACTTCCAAACTGCCCAGCAACCAGTTTTCGACAATGGCTAAAAACTTGAGATCGCTTGGTACGTGAAGCTCAGTTCTCATTAATTACAGAACCTCCAGAGAGAGTATAGTTTGGTCGTCTTCTTGAATGATATTTTGCGATCGAATGCGAGAAAGGAGGTGACTCAAGTCAAGCGGACTCTGCTCTTGCATCAGCATCTGCCACAGCCCCGTCTGCTGAAGCATGGCGCTCACCGTCGGCGGACTACCCATACTGCCATTGCCAGCAGTTGCTACGGTTGCTTCGGTAATGCCATCACTGGTTAACAGCATCACCTCGCCTGGGTGTAGCTCCATACTACCGGAGGCAGCTTTCCAAACGGGAAGAATACCCAGGGGTACCCCACGTACTTTCAAGTATTGCGGCTCTACCAATGTCAGGGATTCGGGTGCGACTAGCTGGGCAGCAACGCTGCGACTCGACCAAACCAGGGGGTAAATATGTCCTGCATTGGCGTAGACCAGTTGACGGGTTGAGAGGCTATAGCGCGCCAACACCATTGTGATAAAGCAGTTCGTGCTGACAAGGTCTTCCGAGAGGCTGCGGTTCAGGTTTTGCATCACAATATGCGGTTCGGGTGGGGCTTCTTGCGATAGTTCGCGTCGCAGCACCGAGATTGCACTTGCCATAAACAGAGCAGCAGGTACTCCCTTGCCAGAAACATCCCCTACCGCCAACCACACGTCACCCTGGGGATGGGCATACACTTCAAAAAAGTCGCCACCCACTTCACGGGCAGGGAAGCAGCACGCCTGCACTTTCATGCCATCCAGTTCGGGTAGGCTCTGGCGCAGCAGGTTGCCTTGAATCTGTCGGGCAACGGCGAGTTCGGCACGCATTTGCTCTGCCTGTTCCTGGGTGCGTTGGTAGAGCTTGGCTTGAGAAATTGCCAGTGCTGCCTGGTCTGCGACGCCTTGAATCAGTTCTATGTCTTCTGGCGACCAGGGTACGTCGATCGCGGTGCGATACAGGGCGAGAATGGCAAGAAACTCTTGTTGATAGGTAAGAGGGACAACGATTTGAAGCTCCTGGGCAGCAGTTTGGGCTGTCTGCATTTGCCGACATTGGAGCACTGTTTCCATCGCTGGATCGGCGTTGGTATCGTTGAGAATCTGCTGAATGTTTTGCTGTGGCTGGTTGGCATCCTGATAGAAAATGGCTTCTGGCACCAGGCGATCGTCCTCTATGGGGCGCAGCACACAACGGCTGGCTTCAAAAGTCTGTCCTAACGTGGCGGCAATGGTATGCAGCATACTCTGGTAGTCCAGTGACTCTCGAATGGCGGTGGTCATGGTATTAAACAACGACTCTCGCCGGAGTGCGCGACGTAGTTCGTTAGTGCGCTGTTTCAGCACCTGATAGGTTTCAGCCGCCTGCTGCACCACCCCTTTCAGTTGGTCAGGATTCCAGGGCTTTGTAATGTATTTGAATACCTTTCCTGCGTTGATGGCTTCGACCAGATCTTCGACATCGGTGTAGCCAGTGAGCACAATACGAATGGTGTCGGGAAACTGCTCGACCGTCTTGCTCAAAAATTCAGTTCCCAACATTTCGGGCATCCGCTGATCCGAAATAATGATCGCCATTTCGCCTTGCTGCTCAAGAATCTGCAACGCCGCGATCGCGCTATCGGCTTTGATGACCTCAAAATCGCGTCGAAAGGTGCGATACAACAAATCCAGGTTATCTGGTTCGTCATCGACCACCATTAATTTGAGCTTAATTCCCATACCCTGAACCCTGTGATACGCTACTGCCAAGCAAGACGTCGCTCCGCTGACTCCCACTGCCACGCCATCAATGATGACGCTCTCTTAACGTAAAGTACCCCATATCATTCCAGCCTTAACAATGGGTAGTGAGAGGGATGGTGAGGCATTCTTTTTCCTTGGCTCTTTTATTTCTCTCGTGGTAAGGCTCACTGGCTGCGCCGAAACTGATAGGACTCTGCGTTCGCACCCCAAACTTGTTTGCCTGTTGCATCAAAGCCCCGATCCCAGGTATCCATGCCGACGGTGTGCAGCACGATGTGGTTTTTGATTCTCACGGCACCGCGTACATTGGCAGGACAGCCATCAGCCGGGGTATTGCCCACGTAGTCGTTACCAGAGCGTTTGAGGAAGACGTTACAAACGGCGGTGCCCAAACTGCTGGTTGTCACGGTGCGATCGACCAGCGGTTTACTGCAAAGGTTGATCCATGTGGCGAGTTGAGCAGGCTTGAAGGAGCGCGATCGCACACTCTGGCTGTAACTACTGGCGCTGATCTGCAAAAACCGCTGCCGATACGGTTTGATGAGATTGTTGGTGAGTGCTTGCTCTTGATAGAGCGTCACAGTGTTAGCCTGTGGTGACGATGCGGCATCCGTTACAGTCACTCTACAGGTTGTCATTTTGACATTAGGTGCTTTGGGGTTGGCAGCAGCCTGAGCGGCGGTATCCATCACCCCTTCTAAACGGTTTGCCACGGCTTTCACCTGCTGCTC
>JBBSHC010000307.1:0-5215 GCA_038253425.1 Leptolyngbyales cyanobacterium
ATTGAGTCTTTGTAGTTTTTCATTGAATGCTGCCCGCTTTGCTGAAGAGGCTCTGTTTAGCGGCAGTGGTGATGGAAGCGATCGCAAACCAAGCTGGTTGTAGTGATGACCAGAGTTGGAACGGCAGACGTTAGGCACTAGACGCCGACTGCTTGAGCGTTCTGGTTGAAGCTTGTATCGCTTAAAGGTTAGAAGTTCGCAGCCTCATGCCAACGTCTACCCCACCAAGCTGCTGTCAGGAACCGTCTTGAGCTTTGAAAAACATCCCCTGTTCTATTACCCGAAACCTGTAGATCGAATGACACTAGAAACTCTTGACCTGATTGAACTCGACGGTAGAGCGTTTGTTACGGCTGACCAGCTACCGATGACCGCATGGCCCTGCGTTCTGAGCGAACGTCCGCATCCAATCCTGACTTTAAAGGATGACGATCTGTTCTTATTAACCGACACGCTCGGTAATATTGGCGGTTGTATGGAAAACGATCGCACCTCTAGCATGGGCTTGTTTTGCCGCGATACCCGCTTTCTGAGTCGCCTGGAACTGCAAATCGAAGGGCGATCGCCCATTTTGCTGAGCAGCACGGCAGATAAAGGCTTTTTTCTCTCGGTTCTCTGCACCAATCCTCTGATCGACGATCGCGTTCCGGCTGAATCGATCGGTATCAAGCGCGAACTCGTCCTCAATGGCGGCTTGTTTGAAGAGTTAGAGATTTCTAACTACAGCACCAACACCGTTAATTTTGAGATCAGCCTGAGCTTTGACGCGGACTTTAAAGACCTGTTCGATATCCGGGGCTACTCCAGAGAAAATCATGGTCAACTGCTGCGAGTCGTTCCGCCTGATTTCGCTGTAAACGGTCACAGTGAAGGGGCTGTAATGGACGGGGGTACTCACCCTGCCAGCTCTAAACCCACCGAAATGACGCTTGCTTACAAAGGGTTAGATGGTTCCTTGATGGAATCGCGGATTTATTTTGTCCATCAGCAGCCGGATGTGCTCAAAGGCTACACCGCTGTCTGGCAGTTGCAGATTGAGTCTCACGAAACGCTGAAGTTGGGCTATCGCCTGCAAATGTATAACAACAACAGCTCAATCTCAGTTGTCAGCACCCCTGTGACCCTGGCTCAGGCAAAAGCGGCTGAGTTGATGGAAGAGCAAACCTGGCGGCAGCAGGTAACCCGCATTCACTCCGATAAGAGCACCTTCAACCAGATTATTGAACGCGCCGATCAGGATATCTACCTGCTACGGCAATCGTTTGGTAAAGGCAAAGCCCTTTCTGCTGGGGTACCCTGGTTCTCAACGCTGTTTGGACGCGACTCGATCATTGCCGCCTCTCAAGTCCTCATGCTGGACCCACAGATTGCGCGCGAGACGCTCACCATTTTGGCGCAGTATCAAGGCAAGACAAACGATGATTGGCGCGACGAACAACCGGGCAAAATTCTCCATGAGATTCGCTTTGGCGAGATGGCTCGTTGCCAAGAAATTCCTCACACGCCCTACTACGGCACGGTTGACGCAACGCCGCTGTGGTTGATGCTATACGCTGAGTACTTCGCCTGGACTGCCGATCGCGAAACGCTGGACGCTCTATGGTCAAATGCGCTGGCAGCAATGGACTGGATCGATCGCAACTGCAAAGAAACAGGCTATCTCAGCTACTTCCGCACCTCCAAGCGCGGTTTAGCCAATCAGGGGTGGAAAGATTCGGGCGACTGCATTGTCAACCGTCGCGGACAACTGGCAACAGGACCGATCGCGCTCTGCGAAGTGCAGGCATACGTTTATGCAGCAAAAGTGCGTCTGGGTCAGATCGCCCGCATGAAAAAGCGGATTGATCTAGCCGATCGCTGGGAAGAAGAAGCCAGAGAACTTAAAATGCGCTTCAACCGCGATTTTTGGCTGGAAGATAAGGATTTTTTTGCGATGCCGCTAGATGGCGATGGCAAACCCGTAGACAGCATTACCTCTAATCCTGGACATTGCCTCAATTTGGGTATCTTTACGCCCGAAAAAGCCTACAGCGTGGCTGAACGTTTGCGGGCACCTGATATGTTTAACGGCTGGGGCATTCGGACTCTCAGCAGCCTGTCCCCTGCCTACAACCCAATGGGCTATCACATCGGTTCTGTCTGGCCTCACGACAACGCGATGACAGCGATCGGGCTGCGATCGCTCGGTCTTATTGATCAAGCGCTGGAAGTAGCTAAGGGCATTCTGGATATGACCAAACGCCAGCCCTATCAACGTCCGCCAGAACTGTTCTGCGGCTACGAACGTGGAGAAGATAACGACCCCGTGCAGTACCCGGTTGCCTGTTCACCCCAGGCATGGGCAACGGGCAGTGTCTTTCAGCTCATGCAGATGATGATCAACCTGGTACCGGATGCTCCTAGCAATCATCTCCGTATCATTGACCCAGCCTTGCCTGAATCGATTAATTACCTTTCGCTGCAAAACCTCCGCGTTGGTTCCACACTCCTAGATTTAGAGTTTGAGCGATCGGGTTCTAGTACAGCCTGCCGTGTCTCTCGAAAGCGTGGCAACCTGCGAGTTGTAATCGAAGCCTAGTTAACAATCGCTCATGCTCATCCTGTCATTCCCCCTTATCGTCCCAGCAGACTACGCTGATGCGTTTAAGGGGGATTTCTCCTTCAGTGGTGTTAGTTCTTGATTCCTCGAAAGCGCTCTTTGGCAGCTTCAAAGGACTCTTTCATTGTGGCCTGAATGCGCTTGGGATCAGGCTTTTTGCCGCCCATGAGATCACCGAAGTAAACGCAAGCGGCTTCGCCCAATGCCCAGGTGTATGCAGCAGCCCAGGATGCAGCGATGACACTGCCGAAACCAGGAATGAATTTGATCAGCTCACGCCCGATCGCCTGTGCCAAAAAGCCACCCCCGATCGCGCTCACAACTCCGCCTGCTTGCGAGGGCGACAGTGTTTGTCCGTAAAGCTGCCCTAGCAGACTAACCAATGACACTTGTACCGCCGTCAAGACAGGCATGGTGGCAAAGGGCAAGGGAACGGCGGCTAACGTTGCTGCCATGATGGCAAACGGCAAAATATAGCGGCGTCCAGCGTCTCGGTAAAGATTGCCAAGCTGTTGTCCTGCGTCTCCATCTAGTAGCTGGTGAATCGCACGGGCTTCAGCTTCGGGTAACAGATCAGCTAGCACGTTGATGAAACGTTCCAACCCGTAGAAGGTGGGGGTAAAGCCATCCTCTTCCAGCGTGAAGTCAATCATCACAGCCTGGTCATACAGCCCTGCGAACGATCGCTGTATAGCTGCAAAGGCGCGATCGACAGCATCAACTTCAGGTGGATACGCAGGATGGTCACCCATCCCAGCGGGGTAGACTTCATGCAGGCAAGTAACAACGAGCAGACAGGGTACTTCGGGATGCTGCTGACGAATCTGATCGACAATCTGCCGTAATGTATCAGTCGCAAAATCAGTAATTTTGGTCGTAAGAATGAGGACTCTGGCACGGCGGTTCTCATCCTGCTGAAGTTCACCAATCAGCTCTTGCGCGATCGCTCCGGTTTCCTTGGTCACATCCCCCAACCCAACCGTGTCAGTAAAAACCAACAGTGGTAAATCATTGGTGGGGTAACTGTAGCGCTGCGTATGCTGCGTGTGAGGTCGAAAACCCTGACCCACAATTTCAGCCGAAACACCTGTCAAACCACGAACGATCGAGCTTTTACCCGCTTGCGGCTTGCCAACCATCAAGGCTTCTGTCGTCGGCAGTGCCGATCGCACCTGCTCTAAAATTTCGGCAACCTGTGCCTCACTGACACTAAACCACGCGGTCAGCGTTTCTACAGCCCACTGTATTGGCGGTAACAGCTTCCAACCGCTCAACCCGTCTGCAATGCTACTCCACAAAGGAAACCCGCCCACTTTTTCTGAGCTTGTCTCGGTGGGTACGATCGCCGAGGGAGTGGCTTCAGTAGAAACGATGGCAGTGGGTTCGTGCAATGAATGGGCGGTATCTGGCGACTGCGCCTCCGATTGATCAGCCATGAACGCCTAACGATGAATTGCTCAGAATCTTTACCGCTCTATCTTAATGGAGCGTCCTTAACGAAGCCTCACTCTTCAGGCATCATCTCGATCGGTCGATCCTGAGGCATTTGACCCTGGAGAAGACTCATACAGCGCATCAAGCTGCTCCCGTGCATCTTCTACACTCATCGATCGCATGACCAACAGCGGTTCGTTAATCAAATTACCAGCGTTATCCAAAAACTCAGGATGGGGCACCAACCGCAGTTGTGAGGCGCTTCCCTGTGCTCCGTCCATTGACCAATTCCGTGACGTGGGAGGATGTTGAGACTCCATGCCCAGGGTCATCAAATTACGAATCAAATTACTAACTGCTAAAACCGCAAGAATCGTAAAAGCAATGACGTAGAGCAAATGTAATAGCATAGGGCGTTCCTTAAGCTCCGAAACTTATATAGAGGGCTGAAATGGCTTATTTTATGGTTTCTTAGACTGTGTATCGCTCAAGCAGTCATTGCGATAGACGGGTTAACTGAATTGAATGGTCTGAAAAGGCAAAGCGATCGCCGATGAACTGCTACAACCCTTTCTCAAGCGATGCCTGTAGCCGAAAGCGAATGGCAACCTGCCAGCATTCTGCCACCAGATCATGCCACGGCTTCATTACGGTTGTTTCAATGCCAACTTGACCATTTGTGGCATCAAGCAGCATTTGTGCAGTGGCAACCTCCTGCTGTGCTGTCGCAACTCGTGCTAATAAATCTGCCCGTTGTTCGTCGCTCAAAAAAGGAAGCACTTCTGTCTCTAAGAGCAACCGCGATCGCTGGAACCAGTATTGAAAGTCTTCCAGCAGCGGCTCTAAGATGGTTCGGAGCAAGTTTGAATTGGATGGGTTGGAATCAAACATTACTAAAGTTAATCTGTCATATCCGCTTTACTATCTTAGCGTCTTCTCAGGTTCTTCAAGCTTCTTTACATATATTTAAGTAATGTTAGAGCGCTGGCGCTGAGAGGGGGTTAGTATAGCTGCCGCCACAGAGCTTAGGACACTGGGATTAAAGGGGGGGTGTGGGCAATGCCCCCAGCCAGGGGTGCCACCCCTTGTATCTTAAAGAAGTGGCAGACCGATTCCCCTAAGGTCACTTTAGATCGTGGTGCAGCAAGGTCGCCATACTTTACGAAGGACTGAGCACTCGTA
>JBBSHC010000308.1:0-5214 GCA_038253425.1 Leptolyngbyales cyanobacterium
CCCTCAAGCGGTTACTGAAAGAGACAGCCCAGCGACTGAAAGGTCATGAACGTCGTCGATTTATGGCCCAAACGGTTGAGGAACTTGGGAAGGGTGGACAACGCTTGGCAGAGCGAGAACTAGGATGGCATCGTGACCTGATTCGCAAAGGGAACCGAGAAGTGGAGAGTGGCATCATTTGTGTCGATGCGTTTGAGTTACGCGGTAGACGATTGACTGAGAGTCGGTTACCCAACTTACTGGTTGACATTCAAAGCCTTGTGGATAGTCAAAGTCAAACGGATCCAAAGTTCAAAACAAGTCGGTTGTATACCCGGCTGAGTGCGGCGGAAGTTCGCCGTCAACTGGTCAGCCAAAGCGGCTACAGTGCAGAGGACTTACCGAGTGAAGAAACGATTCGTACCCGCCTCAATCAGTTGGGCTACTACCCCAAGAAGGTGGGGCAAACAAAGCCGCAAAAAAATTGCTTTGACCGATGCCATTTTTGAGCACCTGGCAACGGTGAACCAACAAGCAGCAGCTGACCCGACGATCTTACGACTTTCCTTGGATGCGAAAGCGACGGTCAAGGTGGGACCATTTTCCAGAGGAGGCAAAAATCGGGTCGAGACCGAAGCTTGTGACCATGACTTTAAGCCGACCGCAACCCTCACCCCCTATGGTATTTTTCTGCCTCAATGGGATGAGTTGTTTCTCTATTTCACCGCCTCCAAAGTCACCAGTGATTTTATCGTCGATGTCCTGGAAGCCTGGTGGCAGTCTCATCGAGCACGCTTCTGTGAGGTCAAGACCTCTTACTGCTCAACCAGGATAATGGACCGGAAAATCATTCAAGGCGGACTCAGTTTATGAAGCGCCTTGTCGAGTTTGCCCAGCGTCATCAATTGAATCTGCGCTTAGCTTATTATCCGCCTTATCACAGTCAAGACAATCCGTAGGGCTTTGCCCCGCCGAAGGCGTATGAACGCACCTGGGGAGTCCTGGAAAATCACTGGAATGGCAACATCCTGGATGAAATCACCACCGTATTGCAGTGCGCCCAATCCATGACTTGGAAGGGGCAACATCCCATTGTCAAACTGATCAACCAAACTTACCCAATCGGGGTTAAACTCACCAAACAAGCGATGGCTGAAGTGGAAAAGCAGGTTCAGCGCTTAACCGACTTAGTGACCCAGGGCGAACACCTGAATCTGGGCAAATGGTTTGTCGATATTTTCTATAATTCGGAACCGAGACTGGAATGATCTTTTATTTGGAAGTCCCTAATTCCAGCAGTTATTCTTTGGAAGTATGGAGACAGCTATACATTTGTTATTGATGGTGCTCATCGAATTAGTGCTTTAGCAGCATGGGTCAACGATGACTATGGTGACGGTAAGCTTTCAAGGAAGTTCTTCGATAATAGTATTCCTGAAAGCCAAATTGAAAATGCAAAAAAGGCTAGAGAGCTGATCAATTCAGACATTGGGGCGTTTAAGCATTATGAAGAGTCTCTGTATGACCCCGAATCGGCAGAAGATAGAGTTAAGAAAAGATTGAAAAGCCTTGGGACGAGAGCTATCCAGCTCCAATGGGTTGATGGAGATTCTAGAAAAGCAGAAGATTCTTTTTTCAAGATAAATCAAAAAGCTATACGTCTCAGTGAGACTGAGATTGTCGTTCTGAAATCAAGAAGAAAGCCTTCTGGATTATGTTCGAGAGCCATTCGTCTAGGAGGTCAAGGTTATAAGTACTGGAGAACCTATAACGCTCAGATCGCTGATGATATTCAGAAAGAAGCAGAAGAAGTTAATAAACTCACTTTCGAGCCGATGTTAACTAGTCCTATTAAAAGTCTTGACTTACCTCTTGGCGGGAAAAATGACGGTAACTCGCTATCCATGATTTATGAATTAGTTAGCCTTTTTAAGACTGATGGAGAGACCAATGACGAGGATGGAGAGGAAACACTCAGGTTGTTGAAATCTATTCGTAAAGCACTGAAGCGAGTAAACGATATTCATCCTTCTTCGTTGGGTCTCCATCCGATAATCTACATTTACAGTAGTAATGGTCATTTTCGAGTAAGTTGTTTTTATGCTGTTATTGAATTCTCCAAAAGATTAGAGCAAAGACGTAAAGTAGAAGTTTTTACAAAACATCGTGCTGACTTCGAGTCAATATTGATGATGTCTGACAATATCATCCAACAAATTGTTAGAAGAGCACGGCAGGCAAATAAGGCAGTAGCACCTCTTGTTGATTATTTTGATGCAATCCTTGACGACTTAAATAGAGAGAATTCCCCTGACAATGTGCTGCAAAACATAGTCTTGCAGAAAAATTTTCCTATTTAACCTTGGAGTCAGTTGAACAAACAGAAACCCAAGCCTCTTCCTTTTCAAAGGATACTAAAAGCGCTGCTTTTATTAGAGAAGCATTAAAGGCTACCCAGAGTTGTGCAATTTGTGGTGGATTGTTACATGGAAAGTCAACTCAAGTAGACCCAGAAGTGTTGAATCCAGACATAAAACTTCATATAAGATTACACAAGTGTCTCCGGCAGCAGATCATAGCTCCAGTGAATGATCGAGCAGCGACGGCTCAATTCTAGTTGCAGATAACGCAACTTATCTAACAATTTATGTCCATAGAACGCTGGGATTTCGATCAATTGAAGAATCAGATATGCAATTAAGACCATGTAAATCTGTATGCTCACGCCATTGATATTTTTAGTGATCAATTGATCGAGTTTGAGATGCATCTTTAAGAACTTCCAAAGCACCTCGATTTGCCAGCGCTTGCGATAAGTTTCGCTCACTTCTTCATTCGTCATGCTCTCAACGTTGGTGGCAAGGCGAAATTCAGTACGGTTTTCTAAGTCACAAAACCAAACCACGCGATACCGTTGATGGTCAAGTTCGGTTTGCATATTGTTCTTGATTCACACCACAAACAAGGTCTTAGTCTGACTCATTTGGTCAAGTAAAGACCAGCCAGCAAAGCCCCGAGCCATAATGCCAATGCCGTTTTCGGGTATCATACTCAACACCGCGTCAGCAAAAAGTGCATCATGTCCCTGCCCAAAGTGAATCAGGCACTCAGTCGGATTTCCTTGCGTTAAATTGATGCCGTTCAACAGTTTAACCTGGTAATACTTTTGTGCCCAAAAGAGTTTACTCGTGAGCGTAATCACGGTTGAATCAAGCGGAATTAACATCTGTGCGGTGGCTGAGTTCTTGCGTTTTAGCCGCGCCATTAATGCAACATAGAGACGACAAAAGTGTTGGTCTTGTCGCGTTTTACAAGCTTTAGAAAAGGTGGACATATCGACTGAAACACCCGCATGATTGAGGCGGTAAAACAAGTCTCTCATGCTCACTAGACTCTGATCTAGCACAAAGGTGAGCCAGATTTCAAAGAAGAGCCGTGAGTTCAAAACGGGGTAGTCACACGGCGAAAGTTGTTTTAAGAGCGCTTTGACAAGCGTAGGGAATGAGGCTATCATCAGTCATTGTTTTTTGATTTCTGGGGGTAGAATACTACATTCTGCCCTCATTTTTTCTATGTTGAGCTATCTTTCAACACTTCTGAAGTAGACCATAAAATACGAAAACAGGATGGTGGGACCGGAGCTTTAGACAATGCTCAACTGTCTCATCCCTACTGCAACAGTACTTACAAAAACTAAAATCTTGTAGTCATACGCGTTAGGTGAGCAATAATGCTAGTCTTCCCGCATTGCTTTGCCCAATCGTGCCAGAGCAGATTTCAGTTGAACGCCAGGGTCGATCGCGTCGCCACTTTGTTGAGTAAGCAGATCTACACATCGCAGAATGTATGGCGCACAACTTTTCCACTGATCCGCTTCACTCGTAGAATTTTGACAAAGACCTGCATATAGGCAGCAATGACGATCGCAACACAACCAAAGACCGTTGATATGGTGAGCAGAAAAAGGGTAAATGGTGATTGTTCGGTTGTTAAACTGACCACTGCTGCTTACTAACACTTCAAAATAACGGCGTAGGATTAGGGTTGCAAGGTTATCTGGGTGCGTCATCCTGTCAAGATTGGGTACCCTAAATACCAGGTAGCTACGGCATAGCTCATCATAGCTAAGCCCTTTGCCCTGACAAAGCGATCGCTGTAGCCTTCTAGATTCAGCTAAAACGCCGTCACCCACTTGATCAACAGTCTGGTTTTTTGATCCTTGATTTTGGAGTCAGTATGTATGGATCACCATCAGCACAACCCGCGTTATGCCGCAGCAAGGGCGTTTATGGAATCGCTCGATCAACTGCAAGACACGCTTCAACCTGCTGATAGTCAATCTGTGCCGCCGCCTGTGCTGCCAACCGATAGCCAGCCCAGTCAAGCTGACGTTTCTGCCTCTGATCAGTTTGATTTAAGCAGCTTTGAGCAGGCTGTTGCTGACATTGAGCAGTTTATGCAGACGCGGCAAGAAGATCAGCGAGGCAAGCCTTGACCGCTTCTCGCTTTGACTAGCCATTTTTCTTTATGCTCTTTAAGCGCACGATCGCTGTCGTTTGGCTTCATACAAAATCAGGGCAGCCGCGATCGCCACATTCAATGATTCCACACCAGGACTCACTGGAATCGTTACCTGATGATTAGCCAGAGCTGCAAGGGTGGGTGAAAGTCCTGCTCCTTCATTGCCACATAACAACAGCGTAGGTTGCCGCAAATCAACCTGCCAGTAGTTTAAAGCTGCACCAGGTAGGGTGGCTATTACCTGCATTCCCTGCTGCTGATAGCGACGCAGCTCGGTTTGAAGGTCGGCACTCGCTGCCATTGGTAGCTGAAACCATTGCCCTGCGGATGACCGCAAAACTTTGGGATGATCGAAATCAACGCTATCGGCACTGAGCAGCAAGCCTTCTGCCCCAGCCGCAGCAGCCGTGCGAATCATGGTGCCCAGATTGCCCGGATCCTGGACGGTTTCTAGCACTAGACCCAGGCTGCTAAAAGTGGGGGCGGGAATGGCTGTGCGTTCAACAGTCGCGATCACACCATCCGGCTCGACGGTCGTAGCGATCGCCCGCAGCACATCCGCACTCACTAATTCAAGCCGCTGCGTCGATCGCTGCACTCGTTCCCAAAGTTCGGGATGCTTTGACTGCCAGATGGCTGTGTAGCAGACCGTTGCCAGCGATCGCTCAACCGCTATCGCTGCTTCTAAGAGATGGGTACATTCTAGTAAAAAAA
>JBBSHC010000309.1:0-5210 GCA_038253425.1 Leptolyngbyales cyanobacterium
ACCGTTGCGGGTGGCAACGCCAAACAAGGTAATGAAGCCAACCATTGACGCGACGGATATGATCCCACCACTGAGCGCGACAGATATGATCCCTCCCACCAGCGCTAGAGGCAGGTTGATCATGATCATCAGGGTTGCAGGAATCGACTTGACCGCAAAGTAAATGAGGATAGTAATTGCAACAAAGGCAAACAATCCTGCTACCAGCAAAGTCTGTGTGGCTTGCTCTTGTGCCTGAAACTGTCCGCCGTACTCGATGTAATAGCCCGCTGGTAAGTGTACCTGCTGCTGTACCTGTGCTCGAATGTCTTTGATGACAGACCCTAAATCGCGCCCTTGAGCATTCGCAGAAACGACAATCAGGCGAGAGACATTTTCCCGGTTAATGGTGTTGGGTCCAGTGCCGTAATTGACTCTGGCAACTTGAGCCAGGGGAATTTTTTGTCCGGCGGGGGTATCCACCAACAGATTGCTAATCGTGCTGATGTCAATGCGAGCGCTTTCGTTAAGCCACACAACCAGATCAAAGACCTGCTGTTGTTCTAAAACCTGAGAGACCACTCGTCCGTTGAGCGCCGTTTCAATGGTTTGCGCCAGATCACCCACTCTGAGACCATACCGAGAGGCGGCATCGCGATCGAACTGAATTTGCACTTGTTTAATCGGCACCTGGGGTTCCAGTTGCAAATCAATGATTCCTGGGATACTGCTCATTGCTGTCTCCACTTGCTGACCAATGGTACGGAGTTGGTCTAGCTCAGGACCGAAGATTTTGACGGCGATCCCGCTTCTTACTCCCGATAACACCTCATCTATTTGATGTGAGATGAAACCACCAATATTTACACCAACTCCAGGGAGTCTACTGAATTCCTTTCTCAGCACCTCTACACTAGCTTCCCGGTCTTTGATACCTTCCTCGCTCAACTCCACATCCAGTTCAGCAAAGTTAACACCACCGACATCACTATCCCCAGGAGCGCGTCCCGAACGAAGTTGCAGTGCTTCAAACCGTTTGTCATTCTTCAGTGCATCCTGCACCGCAAAATTGGCTGCATTGGTAGTCTGCAACGAAACGCCGGGATACAGGCTGGTCGAAATCACCAGCGATCGCTCCTGGAATTCTGGTAGAAAGACCTGTCCTAAGGTTGTCAGAATCAGGAGTGAGGCAATAAAGCTGGCGGCTGCCCCAAGCAAAATAAGCTTCGGCCGACGGATGGCAAATCCTAAAGCTGGACGATAAAATTGATGGGCTTTACGAGCAATCCAAGTTTCGTCTGGCGGTAGGCGACGGTTGACCAACAGTAGGGCGCAAAGTGCTGGCGTTAACGTTAGCGCTACCAGGGTTGAAGCGAGAATGCAGAGGAGATACGTCACCCCCATAGGGGTAAAGATCCGACCCTCAACTCCCGAAAGGGCAAAAATAGGCGCGAACACGACGGCAATAATCACCGTTGAAAACAGGACGCTCACCCGTACTTCGACGGAGCCGTTGAAGACGACCTGCAAGGGTGGGATGGGAGTACCCGCTTGCTGGTTCTCGCGCAGCCGACGATAGACATTTTCCATATCAACGATCGCGTCATCGACCACAGAGCCAATGGCAACGGCTAGACCGCCTAACGTCATTGTATTGATGCCCTGTCCGGCAAAGTTCAAGACCACCATGCCCAGCAGCAGCGAAATGGGCAAAGCGCTCAGACTGATGATCACCGTGCGCCAGTTCATCAAGAACAGAATCAGCACCACAGAGACAATGATGATGCCATCGCGCAATGCTTCTTCCACGTTCTTGAGCGATGCTTCGATAAAGGTCTCCTGGCGGAACGTGGTCGTGACTTTCACATCTTTGGGAAAGCTGGTTTTGAGCTCTTCCATCGCGGCTTCTACCGCTCTCGTGACCGTTGGTGTATCAGCAGTTGGCTGCTTGTTCACGATGACGACGATCGCCTTTTGACCATTCAAGTACCCATCGCCGCGCTTCAGTTCTGCCCCGATTTTGACCTCTGCGACCTGGTCTAATAAAACAGGGGTGCCATTGCGAGCAGTAATGGCGGATCGCCTTAACTCATTGATCGACTGAATGCGTCCCACCCCACGCACCAGCAACTCCTGGTCGGGGTTAATTAGAAAGCCACCGGGCGCATTGACATTCGCTTTTTCAGTCGCCTCGGTCACGTCCTGCAAAGACACATTAAAGGCTTTCAGCTTATCGGGGTCAACCAGCACCTGATACTGGCGAATGTCACCCCCAAAGATGACAATCTGGCTGACTCCTGGAACCGCGAGCAGACGATTCTTCACCTGCCAATCAACAATCCGACGCACGTCAAGCAAGGAAGTTGTTTCTGCCGTGATCGCATATTTAATGACGGCTCCAAGCGGGGAGCTAACCGGAGAAATTTGTGGAACCTCCACTCCTTGAGGAAGCTGACTTTGGGCTTGCTGCAACCGTTCGGTGACCAACTGACGAGCACGATAAACATCCGTATCCCAACCGAAAATCACCTTGACGACCGAGATCCCGACTGCTGAGGAGGAGCGGACGCTTTCAACACCAGGTGTCCCATTAATGGAGCTTTCGATCGGTCGGGTGACTAAAGACTCCACTTCTTCTGGAGCCAATCCCGGTGCCTCGGTCTGAATTTCAACCTGGGGTGGAGCAAAGGCTGGAAACACATCCAGTGGCATTTGCGAAATGACCCGGAAGCCCCATAAGCTAATCAGAATGGAGGCGATGACGATCAGCCAGCGTTGAGCGATCGACCAGCGAACAATGGTATTAAGCATGATAAATCACTCCTATTCTGGCTGCTGTGGCTTTGCAGCTTTGGCTGTATGAGAGCCATTGGGACGCTTGGTATGGTCAAGATAAAGTTCTGTCTCCGTTGGGTAGCCACTGCCGTTAGGCTCCAAATCACTAGCAGTCCTCATACGATCACGTGATCGCCGCGTTGCCCAATAAGAGCCTGCGAAGAACGTGCCCGCCGCGATCGCGCCTCCAATCGGTACAACGATCCACCAGGGGAGCTGTCCATTCTGGCTTGTTGTGGCTGGCGCTGCTTTCTCCCCTTCTTTGCTTGCTTCAGCGCTAGTTCCCCCTCGCAACGACTGGGTGTACAACTGATTTGCCCGCTGGGTGACAATCATATCGCCATCGAACAGCCCGCTTTTAACTTCCACAAAGTTACCAGATTCGCTGCCAAGCGTGACTTCAGTAGCTTGAAACGCGTTGCCATTTTGCACAAAGACAACCTGCTTCTTATCATTTGTCTGCACGATAGCAGTCTTCGGAATGGCTGGTACGGCTGCGAGAGTGCGGTTGGTCAGTACCTCTAGCTCAGCAAACATGCCTGGTTTCAAGACTCCACCAGGGTTGTCGAGTTCTGCTTTTACTGGCACAACGCGAGTTTCACCTTGTACAGCGGCTCCAATCACGCTAACGCGTCCTTCAAAGCTACGATCGAGCATTCCATTTACCCTAACCCGCACTCGTTGCCCCGTTTGCACCTGACTCAGGTCTTTTTCGTAAATGTTGGCAGAGACTTGCACACTACTGCTATTGACGATCGTCATAATCTTTTTGCCCGCGTCTTGCCCCGACTCACCAGTAGTTGTCTCCCGATCTGCCACAACTCCAGCAATGGGAGCAGTAATCGTAATGGTGCCGTCCTCATTCGGACTGGCTCCGAGTTGTCGCAAACGGGTTTGATAGGTTTGCCCACTCAACGCCACTTTGGATTGGGCAACTTCGACTCCTGCTTGAGCACGCGTCAGTTGCGCCGCCGCTTCTGACACCTGTAAACGGCTTTCGGCTTTGGTCAGGGCGGCTCTTGCCTCGGCTAGTTTAGTCTCCGATTCCAACACGGTGCGTCTCGGAATGGCTCCCCTTGCCAACAACTCTTTGTCTTTGTCGTAGCGCTCCTGCGAAAAACTCAACTCAATGCGGGCTTGCTGAATGTCAGTTGCTGCAATTTTCTGCTGTTGTGCGTAGTTTTGCTGCGCTAGCCGCAGGTCTGCTTCTGCTTGCTGAGTCAAGCCGATCGCGTCCGATCGACGATCTAACGCTGTAGTGCGTAGCTCCGCCAACTCTGAACTGGTCATCGTTGCCACTGGCTGACCCGCACTGACCGTCTCTCCTGGCTTTGCTAACAACCGCAACACAGTACCCCCGACGGGGGTGGTTACTTCTACCTGTTGGTTGGGCAGCGCTTCAATCTGACCCGTTGCTTTGATGCCAAACGCTAAGCGTTGACGAGACACAGGTTCAACCTTCAAGCCTATCCGCTTTGCCGTTTCGGCATCAACCTGGATTGCACCCTCAGCTTGAGTCGCTTGACTGCCTCCCTGAAACTCATCACCATGCCCACCATGAGCCAGCACTTTGACCGGAGTGGACAGGAGCAGCAGGCTGAGAAGTGTGCTAGAAACACGACGCATCGCTGTGGGAGGAGCATCAAAGCGTTTTGAGGGACGGAGCATGAGGCAGTTCCTTAGGCGACAAAGGCGAGATTCAGAACGAGTTTGAGTCTAAAGCTTCAAGATCGATGTCTTGGTGAACTCTACAATTCAAAATGTTCAGTGCTTCAGAATGCTGCACTAAGAGTCAGTCTTACATCTAGAAATGAAATCAGGATGAAATGTGTTGCCCGTTCCCACATCAATGAAGCCCTGAATTTTGCTTAGTGCTCTTACATACCTAAGTTATTTTTTAGATAAGCGATGTAGCCAAAGAAAGTCCTCGCCCTCTGGTGAGCACTTACTCTGAATCAGAGCGTTGGAGTAGATTGCTTGAAGATTGTGCTTTGGCTAACCTTGAGCTTCATGCGCCTCATCTTCCCCTAATGTCATGTTCCATGCATTGCTTTGTCTTCACGCTGGAAGGAGATGTAAGGGCATCTCCTTCGTTCAGCAATTTGGGTTACTGCTTATACCAGGCTTGCTTCCACTGTTTCATTTGCTTGATTTCGGCTTCTTGAGAGGAAACAATTTCTTGAGCCAGCTTCTGGATTTCAGGACGCTTGGACTTAGCTAATGCATCCTTCGCCATCACTACAGCACCTTCATGATGCGGCAGCATGGCGTTGAGAAAGCGCAGATCGAACTGGTCATCTGCCGCGCCCAAATCCATATTCATCATCATGCCTTTCATCTGCTCTTGCGACATCGGCATTGAGTGTTTCATCTGAGCGTTGTAAGCCATTGGCTCG
>JBBSHC010000310.1:0-5192 GCA_038253425.1 Leptolyngbyales cyanobacterium
ATGGTGAAAGCGCGTTAGATAGAGACCATTAAGCGACTGCCGATGAGTACACTTGTCCAAAGAAGCAACGATGACAGCGCTATGATGCGAACGCTTAGAGGGGGCATGACACTTCGGTTCCACACTCTGATTGCACGAGCACTGATGCGGAACAGTGTGGCGTTGATCACCGCCGCTAAAATCAGCAGTAGCTTTAAACGAAACGCAGGATTGGCGATGAGTTCACTGGCATCAACGGCAAACAGCAACAATCCACTGGATACGGCGATGACAAAGCCCCCATACGCCCACGGCAGCAGATGTTGTGCCAAATCGGTCACCAGCAGTTGCCGAGAGTAGCCCACTAAACGAAGGTCAAACATGACGATCGCTCCAATTAGCATCGTCAAACTTAAAAGATGCAGGCTTGCGATCGCTGGATACAACCATACCGACTGACGAATTGCACTGGAAAAAGCACTGTTCTCCAGCCAGAACGAGTCAAACGTTAACAGCATCACGGCAACTGGGTCGTGCGATCGTTGCTTCTGCTTCGCTTTGCCCCTATTTCATTCATCCGATCGCTCCTACAATGATTGAAGAAGCGTTAGCTGTGAGCAACCTGCTATAAACAAAGTGCCAACAGCTAACGACTGATCGCTTCAGTGTGTAACCGTCTCGCAAAGCTGGGTTTGGTTTTGTAGTTGGGTGTGTCAACCTGCCAAACCCATACTCTTAGTGTGGCGGGCGATTATGACAGAAAAATGTCAAGAGGCATCTGGAGGCTATAATCGATTGCTCTTGCTGCCGTGAATTGTCTTGGCCTGGGTCTTTCGAGGTTTCTTGGGCAAACGAAAATGTCGATCGCAACCCATAGACTGCGAGGATTTTACCCCTTTAGTGGCAGTTCGATCTGAAAGGTGGAACCTTTATCCAGAATGCTAGTAGCGCTCAAGCGTCCTCGATGGGCTTCCACAATCTGTTGAGCGATCGCCAACCCCAGCCCAAAGCCACCCGTTTGACGCGATCGCGCTGTATCCACCCGATAAAACCGCTCGAAAATATGGGGCAGATCGGCGGCTGGAATGCCCATGCCGTTATCTTCAACTTGAATGATGGCGTAGCGAGACTGAGTAAAGAGACGTAGTTGCACCTTGCCATTGGGTTGCACAGTGCCGTTAGCAGGTGTGTATTTAAAGGCATTGCTCAGCAGATTCGTCACGGCTTGCCTCAGTAACGTGGGGTCAACATGCAAGAGAAGGGGCTGTTCTGGCAGTTGAGTCGTGAATGTGAGCGTTTGGGCAGCGGCTTGAGCGATTTGATCCTCCGTCAGCGATCGCAGCAGTGCCACCAGATCAACGCTTTTCAGACTTGCCGCCTCCAGTGGTCCTTCATGCCGCGAGAGAAACAGCAAATTGCTGAGCAGTGTACTCATCGACTTTGCCGTTTCCACAATCTTTTCCAGGCGGAGTTGCTGCTGGACACCATCAGCAGGAGCCATTAACCCCACCTGAGCATTACTTAAGACGGCTGCCAGGGGTGCCCGTAGCTCGTGGGACGCATCGGCTGTAAAGCGTTGGAGTTGCTCGTAAGCGCGACGAGTCGGCTGAATTGCCACACCACCCAGAAACCAACCCGTAACCCCAATCACACCCAGCGTCAATGGTACTCCCAACGCTAAGAAGAACCGGACACGATCGAGGCTTTCCCGAAGGGATGTCAATGGCGCTGCTACTTGCAGATAGCCGACCAACTGCTGACCTTGAAGTACGGGTAAGGTGACCTGGCGCAACCAGCGATCGGCTTGACTCGCTTGTGCTTCTAAATCGCGTGAGTCACCCATAACTATTGTTTGAAACCCGGTTGCAGGCGCTAGACGAATCGGTGCGGGTGTGCCAATAAACTGGACGAGATAGCCGTTTGTGTTGTACCACCGGACATACACCAGTTCGCTGCTAGGCGACAAGCGATCGCGTCTCATCCAGGGCGCATCCTCCGGCTCCAGTTGCCATTGCCCCTGCTGCAACCGAATCGAGGCACCAGCAGCGATCGCCTTACTTTTTTTGTAAAGTGCCTGATCAAACGCCTGTAGCTGTCCCTCGATACTCAGGTAGTAACTCACACTTGCAAAGACGACAAGAATGCTCCCCATCGAGAGAGCAAACCAGTACGCTAAATTGCGACGACTGCGAGTAAACATAAGCGTAAGAGCCTGTTAAAAAAGAATTGCATACATTTGCCGGGGCTACCGACTATCAGCAAAAAGCTGAACTTTGAGTTGGAAGAGCACAGCCATAAGTTTTGCATTCATTCTGCTTCTTGCTTCCCCTGCTTCCCCTGCTTCCCCAACTTCCTACTCCCGCTGCTTCCCCTGCTTCCTGCTTTCTACTCCTGCTTCTTGCCCCCCTGCTTCCTACTCCCCCAACCCCTCACTCGTACCCACTCTTCCCCCTTTTACCCTTTACCTTCTCCCTTTTACCTTCTCCCTCCTACCCCCGTTCCGGTGGCTGCAACCGATAGCCCATCCCGTAAATTGTTTCTAGCCAGTCTTTGGCGTTAACAGCTTGAAGCCGCTGCCGTAAACGACGCACCAGAGTAGTTACAGCATTGCTTTCCGGTTCTGTTCCCCATCCCCACAGTGCTTGCTCAATCTGGTTGTGCGACAACACCTGACGCGGATGACGCATGAAATATTCCAACAACTGAAATTCACGGCTAGAAAGCTGTGTTGTCTTCTGGTCGCGCTCTAACGTCAGGCTGTTCAGGTGCAAACACAACGTATCCAGTGTGAGCAAATCACCTTGCCAGAGGGGCGATCGCCGTCGTAGTGCCCGCACCCGCGCTAAGAGTTCAATGACATCGATCGGCTTAACCAGATAATCATCGGCTCCAGCATCCAGCCCAATCACCTTGTCGGTCGTCGTATCTTTTGCCGTTAGCATGAGTACGGGGGCAGTTTTGCCGGCTTGCCGATACTGGCGACACAGATCAACGCCGCTCACCTTTGGCAGCATCCAATCTAAAATGAGTAAGTCATAGTCTTTTTGGGATAGCAACCACTGCGCCGTTTCACCATCCGCGATCGCATCAACAACGTGCCCGCCCTGCAAAAGCGCTGTCTGAAGCGGTTCCAACTGTGCCAGATCATCCTCCACCAGCAAGATCAACATAAAACCTGTACGACCGACTTCTTTGCTTCATCCTAACCAAGCAACAATCAAAGCTGACCGCTCCATGACTCGATGGCGATGGACTCAAGAATTACGTTCGCTAGGTGTAGCATTCTGGCTGCTACTGCCATTGCTAGGCATTGGTTTTTGGTTTGGCAGCGGCATTTTGACCGATCGAATGCTCAGTCGTTCTAGCAAACCTACGCTTGGTCTGGTTGGCGATCGCCAACTCAAAAAGCAACCACCTAAAACCGTGCAGTCGATCATCGTTGCGATCGATCAACGTCAGGGAGTTTCTAACGTCAAAATTGAAACCGCAAATTCAGCGCTTAAAGAACTAACGTTCGAGTTTCCCACGACAGAGCCAGCGCAAATTGAAGCGGCAATTAGTCAAGAACTTGGCTTACCCAGCGATCGCATTCGGCAATTAACACGCTACCAGCTACAGCAACGGTAAAGGTGGCGATGCTCTCTCATAGAATTGCAGTTAAAAATGGCGATCGAGTGCTCAGATTCTGCTGCCAATTGAAGGTCCGCTGACTTGGGGCGTGGAAGCCAAAGTGTCCGTGTCTGAGATTACACGCTACAGATCAAGATCCCCTCGCCTTCACCTTTTCCATCGATAAGAGAGATTGAGAGAAATCAAACGGGAGAATCTGTAGCAAGCACTTTTGGAAGTGGTTTGACTCCAGTTGCGGCGGCTTCAAGCAGGCGCTCTACACACTTGGTTTCAAAGAGGACACCTCGCGTAACTTTGCGCTCAAGTGATAGCGTACTTATGGCTTGAAAACATGGCTCACGTTCAACTTCGTGCTGGTTTGAGCCTTGACATATGCAAAAACTAGAGCATGAAACAGCCCTGGTAAGGGTCGAAGAAGTAAGATTATGTGGTTAGTTCGATTCAGGCTTAGTTAAACTCGTGCGCCTGCGTTTTGCCCCGACTGCGCTTGAGGTGGGGATGACGACGAGAGTGCTTGAGTAGTGGATGCTTTTTCAACTAACGATCGTGCGTCATCCTGCGCTATAACCTGAACCATCTCTCGCTCCTGAAAGATCAGTCCACTTAAATGAGCGATCGCTAACATTACCGCCCCCATAGAGAGAACGTAGCTGTGCAGTGTATACAGATGTTCCACTGTGGTCGTACCAATCGCACCACCCCCTACCAGGATGTTTCGCAGTGTCGAGCCAATGATAGGCAGGGCTTCGATCGTGCCTAACTCAATGCGGAAGCGCCAGAAACCGATCTGAGACCAGTCAAGCAGCATGGCAGTCCAACCCAGCGCAATCGCAGTTAACGTGAACACAATGCCAGTGATCCAGGCAGTCAGCCAGCTCCGACGAAACCGTTCACCCAAAAACATGACCACAATCTGCACCAGAGCAACCACAATGACGCCATTGCCAGCCACATCGTGAACCGTTCGCACTAGCCAACCATAAGGGATGTCAGTCGTCACAGTTTGCAACGATTGGTAAGCCCCACCAGCAGCCGGTTCATAGTAAAACGCCAGCAAAACACCAGTAACGGCAGCCATCAACGTCAGGGTCAAGACGGCAACTGCCAGAATCGTAGAAACGCGTCGAAGCACAAAGGCGGTGTCTTTCATAAATCGGTACACGCTTTCTGAAGCGGTTGTGTACTTTTGTAAAGGTTCACCGAAAATTATAACGAAAGATTAACAGGTAGTTTAGTTTCCTCAGAGAACTCTCCCTATGGGAAGAGAAAAGCAGCGCGATTAACGAGCGATCGTGTAAAACTTTCTAAAACAAAGCTATTTACAGCGATGCTCAAACGTCTAAGCCACAGTCTGACTAGCAACAAGCTGACCGCTGACCGCTCACTCAAAGCTGTGTTGTACTCAACTGAAAACCGCTGTAATATCCTTCACTGCGTGAATCAGGGCAGCGCAAAAGGCATCTACCGCTCTCATGCCGTCTTGCAGCCGCTTCACAGATACAAAAGGGCACTTCTTGAATCCCCTGCCCCAGGTTTAGGTCTTGCTTCTCAAGAAGCAGAACGACTGAAGTGAATCTCGCTCG
>JBBSHC010000311.1:0-5191 GCA_038253425.1 Leptolyngbyales cyanobacterium
GCCGTCCAGAGCGCCAGTGCTGTTTCCAATGCGTCGATGCCATCCACCTCGATCGTTGCCGAGGGTTGCCCTAATGCCTGCAACCAACTTTTCACAGGTGAGGCGACAGGAGCGATCGCAGCAGCTTTCATTGCCCCAGACGCTGGTTTCGCTGCTGGCGAGAAGGGGTGACGTTCAGCGACCAGACGAACTTGAGCATCCAGAGTGTCGTTGAGAAACGCTTGCAGCAGCAAGGGAGCAGCAGTGGGAAGCGCGATCGCAAGGGGTGCATACGTAGAAGGATTGCTGTCTGCCGTTTGCCAGCCCTCGTCTTGTTGATACATCCGGCAAGCCGCAGGCATCCGCTCAGTAAAGGTTTTTAACCGCACCTGATCAACGGCACTGTCTAGCAAGGGTTGCCAGCGCGCCAGCACACTTGCCTTTTGAGGGGATTCAGCCAATGACGCCCCGACTGGCACTGCCACCGCAGGTAAAAACTTCGATCGCGCCAATAAATCCAAACTCCAGCGTGCAGCGTGCGACCAAAAACGCAGATCGCCACCCAGGAAAGATTCTTCCGCGTCCACTGAACCTAATGGCAGCGAATTCAGTAAGGCAAAGGCAGCGATCGGGTCTAAACAAAGCCCTTCAACGTGCCAGGGATGAAGCAGCAAATCGCGATCGTGCTCCGTTGCGGCTGAATGCTGTGGCACGATCGTTTCCAGTGGTTGATCAGGCTCATCAGGCACCGCATAAGAGGGAATCGCCACTGTGCGAGTCTGCCACTGTCCGGGTAAGGTGGGTGCGGGCGCCAGCGTCGCCGTCTGACCACGGGCGCGTTTAGATTTAGAAGCAACATCGGTGGATGCCGCTGAAATAAGCTCCAAATGGGTGACGGGAAGCTTTAGTCTGCCAGCCTGTTGCTGCGATCGCAAAAAAGCCATCAATTCCAGCGGCGTCATCACAAACGGGTGGAGGCGTGGGCGTTCACCGTCTGGAGCGTCTGTAGTAGAACTTAGCGTCTCCGGCATGATGCTGCGCCAGACTTCGCCCCATAGAAAGAGGCAACCCACGTGTGATTGCACGATCGCCGTCTGTGGGGAGTGAAAGAGCCAGCTACCGTGTAAAATTGCCATTTTCGTTAGGGGCTTTTAGCTTGCACTGAAAGAAGAGGTTGGGTACTGGCTGAAAGAAACGGCAACGCTATCGCCAATGCCTGCCAGAGACATCATTAATTGCATATCATCCAACGAGCGGCAATTCTAAACCATGATCCGAAACAAGTAAGTAGCAGCATCTGTTCACAGTTGGATTGTTAATGAGATGACCGCGATCGCTCAAACCTCGCTCGACTCAAACACTGTCCGTTAACCTCGTTAACCTTAGATGTCCGACAAATGCAGTCTGGTAAACGCACTGTCAGTACTTGGTTACCCAATCGCTGCGATCGCACCCCTACTCCACACCACTTAACGGGGTCAAACTTTAATTTCAGCCGTCCATATGAGTGGTTGACACCTCACAAAAGACAATTCTTTTTTGAGCAAATGGCTGTAGCAACGCTTGACTTAAACCTGCTTAAAAGAATGCAATCGCCTTCTTCTACACATTCCCTTACAAAACTGATCGTGCGGAGGCTTCTACGGCACGAAGCGATCGCTGACCAACAAACGTCTGAAAGTACGTCGTCTCGGAGTTAGTCGCTGCGATCGCAACTGCATCAATAATGCCATTGTACAACCTGCAACCCAAAGTGATGGCAGCAGAACCATTCTCGGCGATCGTGTCGTTGTTCTCCGCCGCGCACTCAAAACTTAAAGCTCAATGCGCCCAGGTTCGTTTGGTAAAGGTTTCCAGCTTCTAAGCTCTAGTTTTTCCTTGACTGCTTTTTCAATCTTTTTTAACATTTTGAACGGATCATTTTTCGCGCTCGTAACCATAAAAAGCCGTATATGAATATCAATGCTACGATTGCGAAAGAAAACAAAAAGAGCGATAAAGAAGGATAACACACTACATGAAAGAGTTTGAAAAGTCGATATCCTTTGATGGTAGGGATATTCGGCTGAAGGTTGGTTTACTCGCCCCACAGGCCGGAGGGACCGTCCTCATTCAATCAGAAGACACTGCTGTTTTGGTCACTGCAACGCGCGCTGCTGGAAGAGAAGGCATTGACTTTCTACCGTTGCTGGTCGATTACGAAGAACGCCTTTATGCTGCCGGACGCATCCCCGGTGGCTTTTTGCGACGAGAAGGTCGCCCACCCGAAAAAGCAACCCTGACTAGCCGCTTGATCGATCGCCCCTTGCGTCCTCTCTTTCCCAGTTGGCTGCGGGATGATATCCAGGTAGTCGCTACCACAATGTCGATGGATGAGCGAGTGCCACCCGATGTGCTGGCAGTGACAGGTGCGTCGATCGCCGTGTTGCTGGCAAAGCTTCCCTTTAATGGTCCAATGGCGGCTGTGCGCGTCGGTTTGGTGGGCGATGACTTTGTGATCAATCCGACCTACAGCGAAATCGAATCGGGTGATTTGGATCTGGTTGTGGCAGGCACGCCCGACGGTGTGATCATGGTGGAAGCTGGGGCAAACCAGTTGCCAGAGCAGGACATCATTGAGGCGATCGACTTTGGCTACGAAGCCGTACGCGACTTGATTCAGGCACAGCTAGATTTACTGCAAGAGTTGGGCATTGAGCAGGTTAAGGAAGCGCCTCCAGAAATGGATCAGACGCTCGAAAACTTTATCAAAGAGCGGGCAACCCAGCCAGTTAAAGAAGTGCTGGGTCGTTTTGAAACCGATAAAGCGGTGCGTGATGGGGCACTGGACGAAATTAAGGCATCAGTTGTGAGCGCGATCGCCGAACTCCCAGATGACAATCCAGTAAAAGCCGCCGCCGCAAAAGCGCCGAAAGCCTTGAGCAACACCTTCAAAGAGGTGACGAAAACGCTCATGCGCCGTCAGGTGATTGAAGATAATATCCGCGTCGATGGTCGCAAGCTGGATGAAGTGCGTGCGATTTCGTGCCGTGTGGGTGTACTGCCGCCCCGGGTGCATGGCAGCGGTTTATTTAACCGGGGGCTGACGCAGGTCTTGTCTGTAGTGACGCTGGGTACGCCCGGTGACGCTCAAGAAATGGATGACCTGCATCCCGATGAGAAAAAGCGCTACCTCCATCACTACAACTTCCCACCGTACTCAGTTGGTGAAACGCGCCCCATGCGATCGCCCGGTCGTCGTGAAGTCGGTCATGGTGCGCTGGCAGAACGTGCGCTCATCCCCGTCCTGCCATCCAAAGAAGACTTCCCCTATGTGCTGAGGGTGGTCTCCGAAGTGCTTTCCTCCAACGGTTCGACTTCAATGGGATCGGTCTCTGGTTCCACCTTGGCGCTGATGGATGCAGGCGTGCCGATCATCAAGCCCGTGAGCGGTGCGGCAATGGGCTTAATTAAAGAAGGTGAAGAGATTCGCATCCTGACTGACATTCAGGGGATTGAAGACTTCTTGGGCGATATGGATTTCAAGGTGGCGGGTACCGATACAGGTATCACCGCGCTCCAGCTTGATATGAAGCTCAACGGTTTACCGCTGGCAGTCATCGCACAAGCAATCAACGAAGCAAAGCCTGCTCGTTTGCACATCTTGTCGAAGATGCTGGAAGCGATCAATCAGCCGCGTACCGAGATGTCGATCTTTGCGCCACGCCTGCTGACGATCAAGATCGATCCAGAAATGATCGGCATGATCATTGGTCCCGGTGGCAAGACCATCAAGGGTATTACCGAAGAAACGGGAGCCAAAATCGACATCGAAGACACTGGTATTGTCACGATTTCGTCGATCGATGGCGAGTCGGCGAAAAAGGCACGCAGCATCATCCAGGGCATGACTCGCAAGCTTAACCAGGGTGATGTGTATGCGGGTACGGTGACTCGCGTGATTCCGATCGGTGCATTCGTCGAATTCCTTCCCGGCAAGGAAGGGATGATCCACATTTCTCAACTGGCAGACTACCGAGTAGGCAAGGTGGAAGATGAAGTGTCGGTGGGCGATGAGGTGATCGTCAAGGTGCGCGAAATTGACAACCGGGGACGGGTCAACCTGACTCGGCTGGGCATTCACCCCGACGAAGCTGCTGCTGCCCGTGAAGCTGCCGCTGCTGGTTAGTGATGATCAACGCTTAAAAAGCGCGCACGTTAGTTAAGCACTGACATCGTTTGTAGAGGCGTTCCAGCGGAGCGTCTCTACAGTAGTTTTTGGGCAACTTTCTAGGAGATTGCTAGTAAACAAATTACCCACCGTCTATGCCCTACGGGCAGGCTACGCCAACGACTTCACTCAGCCAGCTTGCATCCTGAGCAAAGTCGAAGGGCAAGACTCTTTGCTGAAGATTGCCTTGGGGTCTTGCCTTGGGGGCAGCCACCTCTCTGCCTTAGCCGATCTGCCATCTAGCAAGCAGCCACACCCACACACTTACCTTCTCTCACTTCCATTAAAATTGTGGATGGAAGCGCGGATGAAGTAGTGCTGCCACAGGTTTGCCGTCTTTCAGGTGTTGTTCAACGATCGTACGGACGTCACCAGGCTTGACCCGACAGTACCAGGTATTATCAGGCATCACGCGCACGGTGGGTCCCATATTGCACTGTCCCTGGCAACCACAGCCAATCACCATCGTACCGGAGATAGCGGTCCCCTGAAACGCTGCCAGTACTGCCGCAGAGCCATTTGCAAGGCAATTAGTATACTGGCACACGAGAATTTGACGACCAGAATCCATAACTACAAGTTTTGAGCTTCGAGTGCTAAATTTTGAGTTTCGAGCAGTTGAGAACTCAAAACTATTTACTTAGAACTTACACATAAAGTGTTTAGATCCCCGATTTTTGGTTGAAACTCAGCCATAAAAGCCTACCCAATCGTAGAAGTCGGGGATCTTTTGCGTAAGTCCTATTACTTCCTATCTGCCAAAGCCTTTGCCGCGACTGGAAGAAGCGACGGTAAGGCAGTTTTCGACCTGCGATCGCAGCGCGTCATGATCCAGATTTTGACCAATCAGCACAAGCTGATTTTTGGGTTCACCTTTCCACTCATCGTCATCAAGCGAAAAGCGTTTGCCACTGAGGTGGAAAATGTGCCGTTTGGGACTTTCGCTAAACCAGAGAATGCCCTTCGCCCGAAACACGTTAGTGGGTAACTGGTTGTCAAGAA
>JBBSHC010000312.1:0-5190 GCA_038253425.1 Leptolyngbyales cyanobacterium
CGGCTTCGCTTACCCCTTCTTTGAATCCACGCAACGTCTTGCCCAGCGTGCTGCCTAGCTCTGGGATCTTTTTAGGACCAAAAACGAGCACGGCGGCAATGAGAATAATGACAACTTCGGGCCATCCCAAACCAAACATAACTGGCTCCTACTGGTTGGATTGTGGACAATAACCGTGAGATAAATGGTTTTACCCGCTCAACGTTTGATTGTATAACGTTTGAGTGAACGCAATTTATGGGTGCAATTACGTTTAGGATACGTTGATTTGTCAGGGAATGCAGCCGTACTGGTTCGGTTCATTGCCCAAAGTGGAGATCATGCCCTGCTTGAGCGATCGCTGCCATGCTTTGGAGTCAACCGTTTTGTCAAGCAGCGCTATTGTTGGCGCTAAAACAGGGAAGCAATTTTCAAAATAGATCTGGGTAACCATTCACCGCTTTGAAACGGCAACCTACAGAAACAAGCAGTTCCAGGTTTAGTCGGTTGACAGGCTTCCGGTTACCGTTGATTGTTGAGCTTGGACACCGATCGCCCAAAAGATGCAAAAGACGCAAAAGAACACCCCTTTAACTGTCCAGGATCTGGGAGAACAGGGATTGCTAAAACTGGTGCAGTCCTTTTGTCCGACCCATGTTGTTGGTGATGATGCGGCAGTGCTGAACCCGCAAGTGGGGCGATCGCTCATCGTGACAACCGATGTCTTGGTTGATGGCGTGCATTTTAGCGACCAAACAACTACGCCAGAGGATGCAGGTTGGAGGGCTGCCGCTGCCAATTTATCTGATCTGGCGGCAATGGGGGCAATGCCACTGGGTCTGACTGTTGGGCTGGGGTTGCCCAGTTACACGCGGGTGTCTTGGGTAGAAGGGTTGTACCAAGGCATCACAGCCTGCCTGAATCAATACGACACGGCGATCGTGGGTGGTGATCTGTGTCGATCGCCCGTTATTACCGTTGCCATCACCGCTTTGGGGGAGGCAGAGCCACAGCGGATCATGCGTCGGGCGGCGGCTCAACCAGGCGATGCGATCGTTGTTACTGGCGTACACGGAGCCTCCAAAGCGGGGCTAGAACTGTTGCTAAACCCTGAAGGCGGACGATCGCTCAACCCCGTCGATCGCGCCACTTTGATTCAGGCACATCAACGCCCCAAACCTCGCCTCGATGTGGTGAAGTTGCTCCCTTCCACGCCCCACTTCTCGATCGCAGGCATGGATAGCAGCGATGGCTTGGCTGATGCCGTGTTGCAAATTTGTTGTGCCAGTGGAGTGGGAGCCAGCATTGAACGTAGCCAGATTCCGATGCCTTCGAGCTTCAAGCAGTGGTTAGAACCGGAGCAGGCGTTAGCGTGGGCGCTGTATGGCGGTGAGGATTTTGAGTTAGTGCTCTGTTTACCATTGCCGCAGGCGCAAGCGTTGGTGCAGCAGGTGGAAGGAGCTGCGATCGTGGGCACGGTTACGGCTGAAACGGCTGTCTGGTTGGTAGATCGCACTGGGAGTACCCCCGACGTACCGTTAACGTTAGAACAGGGCTTTCAGCACTTTGGTAGCGCTTAGCGATCGAACGACAGTTACAGCGGTTTTCAGTTGAGTACAAAACAGCTTCGGGTGCGCGGTCAGCGGTCAGCGGTCAGCTTTTGGCTCATCGGGCTGTGGCTTATACGTTTGAACATCGCTGTATTTCAGATCGCCTGGGTCCGCTTTCGGTTAGCATTCAGTCATGAATGGGCGCACATTACGGCTGATCGGATTTTTGCTGGCACTGGTGTTAGCAGTGGGTTGCCTTTGCCAGGTTGCCGTAGAACAGCTTTGGTTTACAGAAGTCGGTTATGTAGAGGTCTTCTGGCTACGGCTGGCTACCCAGACAGGCATCTGGGCGATCGTTTCTCTTTTGAGCGCTGCTTTTTTACTGGGTAATTTGGCGATCGCGCGGCGACTTCAGTATCCTCGCGCCTTGGCACCAGGCTCCGCCTTGCTGGAACGGCAGCCAAATACGGTGCCCCAACGCCTACCGTTCCTGAAAACCCAACCGCTCGTCGATCGTCTCAGCGATCGCCAGGGTCCTATACCTGAAACGCAGCCGCTTCCACTTAGATGGCTGTTGCCGATCGTGTTGGGCTTGCTCCTGCTCATTGGTCTCTTCTTACTGCAACAGATGCAGGCGACCATTGCTGCATGGCGTACGCTCACTCAACCAAATGGTCTACCAGCGTTGCCTGAGCGATTACACATCGGCGCGATCGGGCAAGTGGGTCAGCAGGTTTTTGCGGCTGGTGCAGTTACTCCGGTTGCCTATCTGGTTATTGGACTGGCGATTGCAGGTGCATTTGTTAGCTTGCTTTACCCCATTATTCTGTTGAATGCGATCGCCATTGTTGAAAGTTTGGGCATGGCATTCATTCTGTCTGCTCAATGGGGTCGGGTTTTGCAGTTTTTTCAGGCGGTACCGTTTCCCTCTGCCGATCCTCTGTTTGGAACCAACATCAGCTTTTACATTTTTTCTCTGCCCCTTTGGCAACTGTTGGCTTTCTGGCTGATTAACCTGTTTCTGTATGGTTTCCTGGCAGTGCTGTTGATCTATCTGCTGTCAGGCAAGAGCTTGAGCCAGGGCTTTTTTACAGGTTTCTCTTGGGGTCAAATGCAGCACCTGTCTGCTTTAAGTGGTTGCTTGATGGTGTCGCTATGCCTGCACTACGGAATCAGTCGTTATGAATTGCTTTACTCAACCCGTGGCGTTACCTATGGTGCCAGCTATACCGATGTAACTGTGCTGCTGCCGATCGATACACTGTTGAGCTTGGTGGCAGGGGCGATCGCAGTCGTGCTGTTTTGGCAGGCGGCGCGTCAAAGACCAGCAGACAGAAAGCAGGCGCAAGCGATACAAGATGTAGAAGGACGCAATGCTACGCAGAGACGCGCTTACAAAACCAGGACACTACCCCATAAACAGCGCTTTCCCTTTTTTTCACTCCCTCTTTCGCTTCCCTATCCCGTTCTTTTGCTGGGTTCCTACTGCGCGATCGCCCTGATCACCAGCAACGTTCTACCCACAGTCGTTCAGCGCTTGATTGTACAGCCCAACGAACTGACCCGCGAAGCAACCTATATTCGTCGTAGCATTGCGCTGACGCGAGCCGCCTTTGCTCTGGATAAGATCGAGATTCAACCCTTCGACCCCCAGGGCACGCTGACTTTAGGCGAATTGTTAGATAGACAGCAGCTTGTTAGCAACATTCGTCTGTGGGATACACGCCCCCTGCTGCAAACAAACCGTCAACTGCAACAAATTCGCCCCTATTATCGCTTTTTTGATGCTGACGTTGATCGCTATACCTTTGAAAGTAAAACAATCGAAGATAAACAAACGGCTGCAAACTCAGTATCAGCAAAGCAGCAAGTTCTCATTGCCGCGCGCGAGCTAGACTACACAGCGGTACCGTCCGAAGCCAAGACATGGATTAACGAACATTTGGTCTATACCCACGGCTATGGCTTTACCCTCAGCCCAGTTAACAGAGTAGCGGCTGGTGGACTACCCTACTACTACGTTAAAGACATTGCACCCGATGCAGCGACCTCAAATGGTAATTTAACCGCCTCTGATGCTGCCATTCGTAACCGTATCCCGACTGCTAATCCCCGTCTTTACTATGGTGAGCTTGCTAATACCTATGTCATGACGGGCACGCGGGTGCCAGAACTGGACTACCCCAGTGGCAGTGACAATGTTTACAACAGTTACGATGGTGCCGGAGGCGTTGGCATTGGTTCCTGGTGGCGACGCTGGCTACTGGCTGGCTATCTCAAAGACTGGCAGATGCTGCTGACCAAAAATTTTACGCCCCAAAGCCGACTGTTGTTTCGTCGCAATATCAACCAACGCATTCAAGCGATCGCGCCCTTTTTGACGTATGACCATGATCCTTACCTGGTCGTCGCGAAGGTTGATCAGGAACCGCTAATCAATGGCACAGAGGCACAAAAACGTAAAGGTTCAACTCAAAATTATCTGTACTGGATGGTTGATGCCTATACCACCAGCGATCGCTATCCCTATTCCGAACCCAGTCAGTTAAAACCCGTTAACGGTACGCAAACAACCTCCAATGGCGTGCCCTTTAACTACATTCGGAATTCGGTCAAAATCGTGATTGACGCTTACAACGGTTCGGTTGACTTTTTTGTGACGGATCCAACCGATCCCATTATTCAAGCCTGGTCTGCGCTGTTTCCTAAGTTGTTTAAACCGCTTAGTCAGATGCCAGCCGCCTTACGCGAGCACATCCGTTATCCCACAGACTTGTTTAGCATTCAGTCTGAACGGTTGATGACCTATCACATGATGGATCCACAGGTTTTTTACAATCGAGAAGATCTATGGCAAGTGCCAACCGAAATTTACTGCAATCAACCTCAGTTAGTGGAGCCCTATCATCTGATTACAAAGTTGACGATCGGCAAAGACGAAGAGTTTGTTTTGTTGCTGCCCTTCACCCCCAATCAGCGGACAAATTTGACGGCATGGTTGGCAGCGAGATCGGACGGTGACGCCTATGGTAAAGCGCTCCTCTATGTCTTTCCAAAGCAGCAATTGGTCTATGGTACTGAGCAAATCGAAGCCCGGATCAATCAGGATCCGGTTATTTCACAGCAAATCTCGCTTTGGAATCGCGCCGGATCGCGGGCAATTCAGGGGAACCTGCTGGTGATCCCCATCGACCAGTCACTGCTTTATGTCGAACCGCTCTACCTGGAAGCAGAACAAAACAGCTTACCCACGCTGGTGCGAGTGATTGTCGCCTACGAAAACCGCATTGCAATGGCAGAAACGCTAGAAGCAGCGCTGAGTGCCGTCTTTCAATCGCAGAAAACGACCACACCCGCGATCGTGCGTCCGGTTGAGTAACCCACTGTTTTAGTAAAACTGAATCAAACACTCAGGCTCACTGCACCACTTGCTCAATGTCTTCTGCCTTCGTTGGCAACGCGGCTGTCAGCACGTCTGCACCCGTTTCCGTCACCAGCACATCATCTTCAATGCGAATGCCGCGCACATCCGCAAACTGAACGAGTCGATCCCAGTCCACGACAGCTTGATAGCGCGATCGACGGTCTGGGTCTTGCAGAATAGCTGGCACTTGATAGAAGCCTGGTTCGATCGTGATCACCATTCCCGCTTGTAAGGGAC
>JBBSHC010000313.1:0-5183 GCA_038253425.1 Leptolyngbyales cyanobacterium
AAATTTGCACAGTGCGTCACATTGTTGATCCGGGTCAGAGTAACGTCACACTGTCAGTCTCGACCTCAGAGCATTCTCGCAATTCAACCTCGCGTGTTATTCGCTTCCATCGTGAGGCATTAATCGAGCTACAGGCAAAAGTGCTCTCTACCGCTGTGAGTGCAAGCAGTGAGCCAGAAGCCCAACTCGCCTAAACAATATTTCTACTGGCTAAACCTGCCGTTTCAACCTGGGCAGGTTTAACTCAATCGGTAACGGCAACGATGAATTTGGCGTCGAAACGATAGTAATCAGCAACCAATAAATAAACAGCATCGAACTGAAAAGACTCAAAGCTAGCGGCTGATAGTTTTCACCCGTCAGCGATCGTCAGTTTATTGAGGTGCTTCTGCCGATTGCTGGGCTAGAGCCGCTGAATCGTTAACGGTGCTGGTAGCGTTGTTATTGTCAAATCATTTCTCAACTTTTATCGCGGAGCATGTTTATGGCTGCTGTAACTCTGAGCGGTTCTGCTGTTCAACCTTTGAGCGATCGCGTCTTTATTAAGGTTGCTGCGTCCCAAGACCAAACCAGTGGTGGCATCTTTCTGCCAGATGGTGCTCAAGAAAAACCTCAAATTGGCAAAATTGCTGCCATTGGTCCTGGGAAATTCAGCACTGATGGTTCCCGTCAAGCGCTAGATATCAAGATTGGTGACAGTGTGCTCTATTCCAAATATGCAGGCACAGAAATCAAGCTCGATACAGAAGAATATATCCTGCTTGCTGAAAAAGATATTTTGGCGATCGTTGCTTAAATTCTGAGCGGGTAATCCTTTGCGATGGAAACAGTTGACACCCAAAGTAGTTAGCATCAACAAACCATCGCACGTCGCCTTTTTCGCCCCTCGATCGCTACCAACGTTCTGATCGGCTTGCCGGAAAACCCGCTCATAGTTACTGCCTTATCCTGTCTAGCTCGACCGCATAGCTGCGAAATTAACGAGCTTATTATCCTAAATAAGTGCAGCGATCGACGTTTCATCATCAATCCGATCGTCGTTAGAGGATGTCTTAAAAGTATTTTGTCGTTCTGAGTCACGCCGAGCGGCACAAAGAAGCTCGGCTTTCAGCATTCAATCAAGCTGCTTCATTGCACTGACGCTCCCTTCAGCAGATATTTCGGGACTTCTCAGACATTCTCTTACAATCTCGTTCTGAAAGACTTGCTATCAAAGCTTTGCTGTCGTTGAGCTGGGTGAAAAGTAACCCGTCTCATTACTGCAACGCCTCACCAAAATCGATCCCCCCTACTGGAACTAACCATGTCGAAAGAACAAAAAGGTAACAAAGAATCTAAAAAGCCGAAAGGTCAGTCAGACGGCACCAAGAAGCAAAAGAAAGACCCCAAACGGCATGATGGCTTCAGCAAGTAAATAGTTTGAGCCAGCCGTTCACCAGAGCGTGCACTTTGCATGTTTGTGGAGTTAGAGGCAGTCGCTTGTAACTTTCCCAGACTGCTGCTGCCATCGCTACTGTGTGCAGGCGAGAACGACAAATCTCGTTTTGGGTCAAACGCTTTGACAGGGCATCTTTTGTGCTGTCTACCCATTGTTTTGCTAAAGTGCTATAGTGAGAGCTGAGAATAAGTAATCGGTTGCAGAATTTGTTTCTAGTCTTGACGAGTTTTTCACGTTTTGTATTGGCAGGCTTCTCTCCGAAATCTCACTCTCTACACCCCCCTGATTTTGGAGATGTCTATGTCGATTTACGTTGGTAACCTGTCCTATGAGGTTACAGAAGCTGACCTGAGTTCTGTATTTGCAGAATACGGCACAGTTAAGCGCGTTCAACTTCCCACCGATCGTGAAACGGGTCGGATGCGTGGTTTTGGTTTTGTTGAAATGGGCACCGATGCCGAAGAAGACGCTGCCATTGAAGCGCTAGATGGCGCAGAGTGGATGGGTCGTGATCTAAAAGTCAACAAAGCGAAGCCTCGTGAAGACCGTGGCTCCTTTGGTGGCGGTGGCGGCGGTCGTCGCAGCAACAATAGCTTTTCTCGCAGCTACTAAGCTTTTGAAGCTAGGGATCTTAAAGCTAAACCTTTTAGTCTGTAGCTATTGAAAGGGCTAAAGCAAGGCAAAGATAGTTGCTAGTTCTAAACTAAAAGGCTCATGCAATGTTGTATGAGCCTTTTTTGTGCGCTTTGTTTGTTCACTTACACAAGTGCATGACATTGCAGTATTGCGCGCCCTACTTGCTAAACCCATCGACCAACAACGACGCGCACCGTCCCATCTGCTAACACTTCTTCAGCTTCAACGTCGAAACCTTGGGTCGCAGCGGTTGACATAAGGGCATGATAGCCGTAGCGCTGTGTCACTTGATTGAGCCATGTTTGAGAGTATTTGCGGCGATCGTACTCCGAAATGATTGCTTCAAAGGTTCCATTCGACTGACGCTGGAATCCAATGTCATTGCTGGCACCTCCAACGTGCATACGTCGAATAATTACCTCAGCGGTCTGCGAACGCATATCACCTTGAAAACCATAAAGATGCTGAGCCGTTTCATTGACTTCAACTTCTTTAAAACCCACGTCTGCTAACGCTTTGATCAGCGCAGTGGCATCTTTGATTTGAGTTTTGATAGCGGTGAAGTGAGACATGAGCACTATTAATTATTAATTTTTAGTTATTAGAAAAGCCAGGGGCGGAGGACAGGGGAGACAAGAGGAGCAGAGGGCGCAAGGATTAATGCCGCACTCGTTAGCGATCGCGACACTCAAGACTCAAACTCTCCCCCATGGCCCTCTGTCTCCCTCACTTCCTCCGCACCCTTAAGCGGTTCAATGCCCCGTCGGATGGTTAACTGCTTGAGTTCTTTAACAAGTTGCACATCATGTGATGCAGTTCTGGCACCTGCTTCGGCTGCCCACTGTTTAAGCTTTTCGATCTGATCACGGGCGATCGCGGCAAGAGGAACCGTTTCTTCGATCGATCGTACAATGTCTTCCGTCGTAAAGTCCTGACGCTGCCCACTGCTGCCACGCCCAAATGCCTGATGCATCGCATCGATAATTACCTGCTCAATTTCGGCACCGCTAAAGTTTTTTGCCTGTCGTGCCAATAAGCTTAAATCAAACTCACGTAAGCGAGTGGGGCGTAACCGTTGCAAGTGAACTTTGAAAATATCCTGACGCTCTTGTTCAGTCGGTAGGTTGAGGAAGAAAATTTCGTCAAAGCGACCTTTGCGTAGCAGTTCGGCGGGTAAAATTTGCACGTTGTTGGCGGTAGCGACGATAAAGACGGGACTGGTCTTCTCTTGCATCCAGGTAATTAAGCTACCAAAGACACGCCGACTGGTGCCCGAATCGCCGTCAGAGCTACTGTTGATGTTGCCAAAGGCTTTATCGATTTCGTCGATCCACAACACGCAGGGCGCGATCGCTTCCGCAAGCTGAATCATTTGGCGTACTCGGCTTTCACTTTCACCGACAATGCCGCCAAAGAGCCGTCCCGTATCCAACCGGAGTAGAGGGAGCCGCCATTCATGAGCGATCGTTTTTGCCGAGAGTGACTTGCCCGTACCCTGAATGCCAATCAGCAGCACCCCTTTCGGGTTACGAATACCATAGCGCCGTGCCTCTTCCGTAAAGACATCTTGACGCATTCGCACCCACTGCTTCAGGTTTTCCAGCCCGCCTACGCTTTTGAGCGATTCTCGTGCCGTAAAAAACTCCAGAATCCCTGTCTGCCGAATTGCCTGCTGCTTTGCCTCTAGCACGCCACCAATATCTGTCTCACTCACCTGCTGTCTTGTCGCCAGAGCTTTTGCCAGCACGCGCTGAATCCGTGTCTCGCTCAAACCCTGACATGCTTTGATCAGTTGTTCTCGCGCCAGACCTTTAACATTCAGCTTTTCTGGTGCGACTAACTGGGCGATCAAATGATCAATCTCTTGAGGATTGGGTAGCGGAAAGTCAATCACGGTCACTACTTCAGACAGTTCGACGGGCAGTTCAAGCGTATGGCTAATCAGCACTAGCGTCTTGCGGGTGCGTTTCAGATCTTTGGCAAGGTTTTTGATCTCGCGCACGATCGGGGCAGCTTTGTCACTGGCTGCCTTCAACAGCGGATGAAGATCGCAAAGAACGAAGATGGTGTCCTCATCGGTTGGAGCTTTGCCAATGCGATCGAGGCCTGCCATTGCACTTCCTTTCGCAGAGCCGTTGTCATTCCAGCCGCGCACGATGTCCCACAAAAGCACACTACGGTTGGGCTGTGTTTTAGCTGCTACTTGCTGCAAGACTGCCTCGACAGGTTCTTCTTCTACCGCCACGATGTAAAGCAAGGGATAGTGTGCCCGCAGCATTAAATCGAGTTCTTCGATCAACTCGCGATGTGGTAGAAAGACAGGGCTGACATGAGGGTTGTTGCTTGCATGAGGAGCGGGATCAAGCATGATGCGGGAACAGTAAAGTGTAAAGTAATTGCACGATCGCCCTATGGCTCCAAACAGTTACCTGTCTATTCCAGCATAGGCAAACGCTCGTTTTACGGCGGTGATCCTGCATCATCGCTGTCAATATCGCTGCTGTTAACAACGACATAGAGAACGCCTAACAGTCTCAGACGTATAATGGAGGCTACCCACATTGCTATAGACCTGTGACTACAACGCCTCGCCCCACACCACTTCAAACGGCAGCCGCTCTTCCGCATAATCGTCCTGATGCGCTGGGGCGATTTGGCAAATTTGGCGGCAAGTACGTGCCCGAAACTCTTATGCCTGCGTTGAGTGAGTTAGAGGCAGCGTTTCAGCAGTATCGCACTGATCCCGACTTTCAGCAGGAACTTCAAGGGCTACTGCGCGACTATGTAGGACGACCCAGCCCTCTGTATTTTGCTGAGCGACTGACCGCTCATTACGCTCGACCCGATGGCACAGGACCACAGATTTACCTGAAGCGCGAAGATCTGAACCACACAGGTGCCCACAAAATCAACAACGCCTTGGCGCAAGTATTGTTGGCAAAGCGCATGGGTAAACAGCGTGTAATTGCTGAAACAGGTGCGGGTCAACATGGTGTAGCAACGGCAACCGTGTGCGCCCGCTTTGGTCTGAAGTGCGTTATCTACATGGGTGTGCATGACATGGAGCGGCAGTCGTTGAATGTGTTTCGGATGCGGCTGATGGGTGCAG
>JBBSHC010000314.1:0-5178 GCA_038253425.1 Leptolyngbyales cyanobacterium
CCGGAGTACGAAGCCGAGGTGACTGACCTGTTAGCAAGCTATAACCTTTGTAAACGGACTCATGTGACTGGCATGATCGCAGGAGAATTAAAAGATCTATTGCTCCAGGGATCAGACCTGTTTACACTCACGTCTTATTCGGAGAATTTTGGGATTGCGGTACTAGAAGCAATGGCGGCAGGTTTACCTGTAGTCGTCACGCCTGGAGTGGCGCTGGCAGCCGTCGTCGCAGACCATCAGTTGGGTGACGTTACCGCTCTGGATAGTGCCGCGATCGCTGCCACAATCGATCGCTATCTAGACCAGCCAGAAATGGCTAAAGCACAGGGCGATCGCGCCCGTCAATTCGTGGCAAAAAACTACTCATGGCACCAGGTTGCCTCCCAACTTACACAGATCTACAGCGCTCTGCTCCAGCCCTCATCTGTACCGTCCACTCATACCGTTGATTATGTTCCGTAACCAGCCTGAATACGCCTACACCAACAGTACGCTCGGTCATCACCATGCCTACTTAATCACGCCGCTATTAACCTTACTGCCGCCCAGTGCGCCACCCCAAAAAACGCTAAAGGTTCTAGATTTGGGTTGCGGCAATGGTAGTCTGAGCCAGTACATTGCTCAAGTCGGTTACGACGTGGTTGGGGTTGAAGATTCAGCGTCAGGCATTGAGTTGGCGGCTCAGAATCATCCAGACTGTCACTTTATTCATGCCAGCCTTTATGATCTGCCCTACGCTCAGTTGGAGAAATCGTTTGATGTTGTGCTTGCGGTCGAAGTCATTGAACATCTTGTCTATCCTAGAGAGTTGCTGAGGGCAGCAAAACGCTGCTTAAAACCAGAGGGAAAACTAATTCTGACTACGCCCTACCACGGCTATCTTAAAAATCTGTTGCTTGCCCTGTCGGGCAAAATGGATCAACACTTCACCGCGCTGTGGGATGGCGGTCATATTAAGTTTTTTTCGGTTACAACCCTCTTGCAGCTTTTAAAGGAAGAAGGCTTTGATTCGATTCACTTTAAATTTGCAGGTAGAAGCCCTTATCTCTGGAAGTCGATGCTGGCTGCTGCGACCTTAGCCATAGACTGAACGTGAGGAAGAAGTGCCTGGATGCTGAACCAAATTACGCCATTGCTGCTTACTTACAATGAAGCACCCAATCTCGATCGCACCCTTCAGTGTCTCACCTGGGCAGCCAAGATTGTGGTTGTTGACAGCTTCAGTACGGATGAAACACTAGAAATATTGAGTTCCTACTCGCAAGTACAAGTCCTGCAAAGACAGTTTGATTCCTTTGCCCATCAATGTAATTTTGGCTTATCAAACATTGAGACTGAATGGGTTCTGTCTTTGGATGCTGACTATGTTCTTAGCGAGAACTTAGTAAACGAAATCAAGCATTTATCGGATATACCAAGCGTGGATGGTTATAAAGTTCCGTTTCAATACTGTGTTTTTGGTCAACCCTTACGCGGCACCTTACTGCCACCACGAACCGTACTCTACCGTCGAGAAAAAGCTGTTTATCAAGATGATGGTCATGCTCATCGAGTGCAGGTAGAAGGATTGATTGGAACATTGCCTGCCTACATTTACCACGACGATCGCAAACCTCTAAACCGTTGGCTGTGGGCGCAAGATCGGTACATGATCATCGAAGCCCAAAAGTTATTGGAAACGCCAATCAATGAGTTAAGTTGGGGCGATCGCATTCGCAGGCAAAAGGTTTTAGCGCCCTTTGTCATTTTGTTTTACTGTTTAATTCTCAAAGCAGGTATTTGGGATGGGTGGGCAGGCTGGTACTATGCCTTTCAGCGAATGTTAGCCGAGATCTTGTTAGCGATTCGTCTGATTGAACTGGAACGGGTGAGCGATCGCCCCAGAGAGTAAAGAGTGAAAGGAACAACTGATGCGGCTCGACCAATATACCCTTGGGAGCTATACCCCTGGTGCCTCCTATGGGAAACAAGTCCTTTGGTATTTCCTGGGCAGTCCACTGGTGCGGAGTTACTGGCTTCCGTTTTCGGCGTTTAAAGTCTGGCTATTGCGGTGCTTTGGCGCAGCGATCGGACGAGGGGTACGCATCAAGCCCAATGTGCAAGTCAAATTTCCCTGGCAGTTGACAGTCGGTGATTATGTTTGGCTGGGCGAAAACGTTTGGCTTGATAACGTAGCACCGATCATTTTAGAAAGCCACGTTTGTTTGTCGCAGGGCGTGTATCTTTGTACGGGCAACCATGATTGGAGCCAGCCCAACTTTCAACTTATAGCTGCTGGCATTCACATTCAGCAGGGAAGCTGGATTGCAGCTCGTGCCGTCATTGGTCCAGGCGTGACGGTTGGACGGGGTGCTGTGTTGTGTCTGGGCAGTGTGACCGGGCGATCGCTGCAACCCATGACTATTTATGCGGGAAACCCGGCTCAACCCATCAAAAAACGCATGATAGAGGGAGCAGTGGACGGCAGTAAGTGAGTTTCAGTTTCAAATGCTACAAATTTTCGGGCGTGGCTTCTGTTTCAATACCCCGTCCGCTTGCGGCGGAGTCGATTGATTCAGCTTTAGTTGAAGACGATGATCTGCCAAAAGAAAGGTGGCTACCACTTCAGATAATCTACTACTTCGGGTAACTAAGTTTAGAGTACAGCGATCGACAAAGAGAAAGGTAGGACTGCCCACAAAATGCAAGCTGGTTCACGGGTGCGTTTTGCTACACAAGCTTTTTTGAGCGTAACGTCTTCACTGGTTCAACCATTTGCTCAACCCCAAAGCTGGGTTCGATTGCCTGTTTTTAGACAATCAAGAGATTTACGTTAAATAAACCGATAAACTAATGCCATTCTCAAAAACTGGTATACCATTAGGCTAAAAGTTCGTCATCAATGAACGACTGATCTTTCGCTGCGAACAGCGGCTCGGCTGGCTGATTCGCTTCGCGATCGCAGACTCGTATCAGGGTGAAGCTTGGGCAACTCAACGCCTGAGTCTGTTTTTTTTGGGCAGAGATGCAACATTTTTTGTCGATTTCTGAATAAGTTTTTTAGACTTCAGTGGGCACCAAAGCACAACGGCGTGAGGAATTTTTAACATGCAAAAGCTGATTCATTCCATCTATGGGGCAATACCGTTGACGGTTTTCTTCGCTTTGCAGGGAAATGCCCGTGCTGAGTCAGTTCCTCTCCCCATGCCTGCCAGCGAGACCGCTCAAACGCCTGAAAAAGCCAGTTGGTATCAAGAACCGATCCAAAATTATGTTGTTCAGGTCGTCCCTGAGTCCGTGCCTTCTCAATTAGCGCAATTGCCGGATGCAACAGCACCGATCCAAACTCAAAATCACATCGTTCAGGTCGTCCCTGAGTCCGTGCCTTCTCAATTAGCGCAATTGCCGGATACAACGCCTCCCCAAACTGGAGCACCAACGTCCCCTCAAACCGAAACACCAGCTTCCCCCCAACCTGAAACGCCGACGATCGCCCCCCAACCTGAAACGCCAGCCCCAGTTGCCCCTCTGCCTGACACAGAAACCCCTCAATTTAATCCCATCCCGGCTCGCGGTGGCGTGGGCTACAACTCTTCGGGCGGTGGCTACGATGGTTTCGGACGCTTTGAGGGCTTTATCCCTTTAATCCAAACGCCACAAAACCTCACGTTTTTAGAAGGTCGCCTTCTGCTAGACAATGGAGGGCATTTAGGTGCCAATGTGCTGCTCGGTTATCGCTTTTACAACCAGCCGAGCGATCAGATTTTAGGAGGGTATGTTAGCTACGATCATCGCAACACGGGTGAAAGTAGCTTCAATCAAATTGGGCTGGGGCTAGAAGCGTTAGGCAACGTTGATGTGCGGCTTAATGGTTATCTCCCGTTTGGAGAGACGCGTAATCTCTACCGCACCGATATTTTAGATACCACCACTCAAGTTTCAAACCCCCGTTTTCAAGCCAACAATTTGTTGTTCGACCTTTTGCAGCGTCAAACGGAGAAGCGTTTTTATGAAGCTGCGGTATCAGGGTTTGATCTTGAAGCGGGCGGTAAACTGCTCGCCCTGGGTGAAACAGGCTCTCTGCGCGGCTATAGCGGCTTGTATTACTACAATGCTAGAGGGTCTGACAGCACCTTAGGTTTCCGGTTTCGACTAGAAGCCCGTCCTACAGATTACTTGACCGTGGGACTGGGTGTTCAGCGCGACGATCTCTTTGGCACTCAAGTCCTGTTCACCATTGGAGCCACCTTTCCAGGGAGCCGCGCTCCCAATGTGAATCCTTCCTCTACTCTGGCTCGTTTGGGTGAATCGGTGGAGCGTACGAATGCGATCGTGGTCGATCAGCAAAGAGATTTCCGGGTTGTGAACACACAGCAAACAAGCATCCTTGCCTTCAACTCAGGCACTGGTCAACCATTCCAATTCATCTTTGTAAACAACCTGGGTGCGGCGGGTGGAAGCGGTACCTTTGAAAATCCGTTTAGCTCTTTTCAGCAGGGACTGGGCGCTGCACAGGCAAACAACATCGTCTATGTGCAGTCGGGTACAAACCCTGGTATTCCTGGCTTTACTATTCCTGATAATGTTCAGGTGTTATCCAGTGGACCGCAACAGTTTGTCACTATTACCAACGCGGGCACAATCCAACTGCCTGGCTCTGGCACAGGGGTTTTGCCTGCTGTTACTGGCACTGTTGCCTTGGGTAACAACACCGTTCTATCGGGCTTTGCGATCAATCCGGGAGGAGCGCCTGGAAGTACAGGTATCTTGGCTCAAAACGTAACGGGCTTCACGGCGCGAGAAAATCAGATTACCAACGCTGATTTGGGTATTGACGTTGAGGCGATCAATGGCACTGCTAGCGGCACTCTATCGGGGAACCAAATCAGCAATATCGGTACGACTGGGATTCTGATCGGAGCGACGAATGGCACCATCCCAAGCATCACGGTTTCGGGCAACCAGATTACGGATGTTGGCATCTACGGTATTGAGGTGAATCCAACTAACAATTCCACAGTTGGCAGCGTAGTGATTGCCAACAACATCATTACAAACACTGCCAGTACTGCCTTTGGTGGCATCGAAATTGATCCGCTTGTGTCATCTTCCATTGCAAATGTAACCATTTCGGGCAACACGGTGACAAACTTTTTCTCCGGCATCAGTCTCGATCCAGCGAATAGTTCGACCGTCGCC
>JBBSHC010000315.1:0-5176 GCA_038253425.1 Leptolyngbyales cyanobacterium
CGATTTTTAGCGATCTGGTTTTGGTTGGTGGGGGACATACCCACGCGATCGCTCTACGGCTGTTTGGCATGAAGCCGATGCCAGGAGTTCGGTTGACGTTGCTGACCGATGCTTCTGATACTGCGTATTCGGGCATGTTACCGGGGCATGTAGCGGGATTGTACACCTGGGAGGAGTGCCACATCGATTTGCGTCAGTTGGCGCAGTTTGCTGGAGCACAGATCTACGTTGATCGCGCGATCGGGCTAGATTTAGCTCAAAACCGCGTCCTTTGTGCCAATCGTCCCCCTGTCGGGTTTGATTTGCTGTCGATCGACATTGGCAGTACGCCCAAATTGCCGTCGCTCCTGGGTGCTCACAGCACTGTGATTCCAGCTAAACCCGTCTCTCAGTTTTTGAAAGCCTGGGAGCGGGTGGTGCAGAATGTGATGCAGACACCTGAAAAGCCTGTCGTTGTTGGTATTGTGGGCGGTGGCGCTGGCGGGACAGAACTGGCACTGACGATGCAACATCGAATCCAGGAAATTTTGAGCGCTGCCCAGCAACCTCTAGCAAATTTGACGATGCACCTTTTTCAAAGGGATGCCGAGCTGTTACCAAAACAAGGGCGTTGGGTGCGCGATCGCATCCGTACTTTACTGACAGAACGCGGTGTGCAGCTTCATTTGCCGGAGTCTGTCTGCAAGGTGGAGGGGCAGCAGATTCACACTGAATCGGGTCTGATAGTTGATTGCGACTACATTTTCTGGGTTACGCAAGCCGCAGCACCTGATTGGCTGCAAAAAGCTGGCTTGGCTGTAGACGAGAATGGTTTTGTCTTAGTTGATGATGCGCTGCGATCGCTCTCCCATCCCCAGGTTTTTGCCGCAGGCGACATTGCCACCATGCTGAATCATCCCCGTCCGAAAGCGGGCGTTTTTGCAGTGCGGCAGGGTAAACCGCTGTTTCACAATCTGCGTCGCGCCCTTCAGCACCAACCACTGAAGCCATTTCGCCCTCAGAAGCACTATCTCAGCTTAATTGGCACTGGCGACGGTGCTGCGATCGCGGCTCGTGGTCCCTTGGGCTGGCAGTCCCCCTTACTATGGCGCTGGAAAGACTACATCGATCGCGCCTTTATGCGACGGTTTGATGACTTGCCGCCGATGAAAGTCACGCACCAGGAAACAGGTCAAGCAAACAAGCTGCGGGAACAAGAGCCAGTCCCCTCAACGCAAACTTCAAACTTCAAACCTCTCCCATGCGTTGTGCTGGTTGCGGTGCTAAGGTTGGCGGTGGCATTTTAACGCAAGTGTTGAAACGGTTACAGCAGGAGTGTGTTGGTCCGGTTGAACGAGCGGATATTCTCATTGGTTTGGATGCCCCTGATGATGCGGCAGTAGTGCAAGTACCAATTGGCATGGTGATGGTGCAGACGATCGACTACTTCCCGGCGCTGCTAAACGATCCGTTTGTCTTTGGGCAAATCAGCGCGCATCATGCGTTGAGTGATCTCTTTGCGATGGGTGCCCAGCCTCAGAGCGCCCTGGCGATCGCGACGGTTCCCTATGCGGCTCCTACTAAGGTAGAAGAAACGCTTTATCAACTCTTATCCGGTGCGCTGTCCGTTTTGCATCAGGCAGGTGCAGCGCTGATCGGCGGACACACAACTGAGGGCGTGGAACTGGCGTTTGGGCTATCCTGCAACGGTTTGGCATTGCCCGATCGACTACTGCGTAAAAGTGGGATGCAACCAGGGCAAGTACTAATTTTGACCAAAGCGATCTGTACTGGAACCTTATTCGCGGCACAAATGCAATTAAAAGCAAAGGGACGCTGGCTTGATGGCGCGATCGCTTCCATGCTGCAATCTAATCAGCAAGCAGCAACCTGTTCACTGGCGTATCACGCTACTGCCTGCACTGACGTGACGGGTTTTGGGTTAATAGGGCATCTCCTCGAAATGGTGCAAGCGTCTGGTATCGCTGTCCGGTTAGATATTGAAGCAATTCCCGTTTTGGCTGGTGCGCTGGAGACCGTGGAGCAGGGCATCTTCAGTTCACTGCAACCCCAAAATTTGCAGACCTTGGCATCTGTTCAAATGGCGGTTGATCGAGCCGCCCATCCTTACCTTCCCCTTCTCTTTGATCCTCAAACCTCTGGTGGTTTACTCGCCTCGGTTCCTGCTGATGAAGCCGATCGCTGCCTGACTGCCCTCCATGCCCTCGGCTACTCACGCAGCGCTATCATTGGCGATACGATGTCCCTCTTGAATGGTGCCAAACCCATTACGATCGTGTGAGAAGCGTTAGAAGTAAAAAGGCAAAAGTAAAAGTTACAGTTTTAGCCCTTTCCACTTCTGATTGCTTAGCTCTGAGAGACGTTCAAGGAAAGCTTCTGATCTTTGACCTTCAAGTTTTGAGTTTTAACTCCTAAACACTTTTACCTTTTACCTTTTATTTTCTGCCGTATCACTCCTCATCAATGCCTAAAATCCTGCCCATCAACGAATTCCTTAACACTCCTGGAGCACTTCTGGATGTGCGGAGTCCGGCTGAGTATGAGCAGGGTCGGCTTCCAGGTGCCATCAGTTTTCCGCTTTTTAACAATGATGAGCGGGCACAAGTGGGAACGTGCTACAAGCAGCAGGGACATGATGCAGCGGTCGAGCTAGGTTTGACGATCGCTGGACCAAAGCTGGCTCAGTTTGTGGCTCAGGCAAAAGCGCTGGCACCCGATCGCACTCTACGCATACACTGCTGGCGAGGTGGTATGCGAAGCGGCAGCATGGCATGGCTCATGGAAACGGCAGGGTTTCAGGTAGCGGTGCTCGATCGCGGTTACAAAGGGTTTCGTCAGTGGGTTCAGGCTGCGCTCATGATGCCGAAACCCGTGCTAACGCTGGGCGGTATGACGGGCACTGGCAAAACAACGATCCTACATTCACTGGCGGCATACGGCGAACAGATTCTAGATCTAGAGGATCTGGCAAATCATCGCGGTAGCAGCTATGGCAATCTTGGCTTACCACCGCAACCCAGTACTGAACAGTTTGAAAATCTGCTCGCCAGCCAATGGGTTCACCTGACGGACGATCGCCCTGTTTGGATTGAAGCTGAAAGCCGTATGGTTGGCGCGTGCCGTGTGCCCGATGCGCTCTTTCAACGCATGATGACGGCTCCTGTGCTGCAAATCGAGCGATCGCGGCAGGAACGCATTGATCTATTACTAGAAGGCTACGGTGCGATCGCGCTCGATCATCTCATTACGGCAACGGAACGGTTGAGAAAACGGCTTGGTGGTGAACGGACTCAACAAGCCATTAACTTCATTCAGCAAGGCAACTTAGCTGGTGCGATCAATCTAGTTTTGGACTACTACGACAAAACCTATCGTTATGATCTCCAACGACGCCAGGTAGAGATCGAATCAATTCATGTTTCAGGACTTGCAGATGACGAAATTGCAAAACAATTGATCCAGCGATCGAGGCAAATGAAAAGTTCTCCAAGACTGCAAGGCATGAATCAACTGAAACCAGCATCCAACCAAACACCATCAATGCAAGCTAAATTACAGAGTCCGTCCACCGTTCTCTAGTCTCTAATTCTAGAAAGCCCGTCTCTGCATCTGGCAGTCTTAAAAAGGTGAACTCCGGTAGTTCACCAATCACAATTTCGGCAGTTGTGTAAATAATGCAGCCGTCGCTGAGATGTCCACCAATGGTTTTACCCGTTTGATCAGCGATCGCCATATGCAGATGGCTACCGTTGACCGAAAGCGTACCATTCAATGTCAACAGCTCAAATTTACCGTCCAATACATCGGCTGTGGCTTGATTTGCAAAGCGAATCGTAGCTTTTTGTAAACTCCCGATCGCCGATAAAATAAAGCCTGCCTGAATCTGCTTAGCAGCAACAAACTCCTTCAAACCTTGCTTCAAATCCTGGTGCGGGTTCAGCCGTAAAACAAAGGTCTGCATTTAATTGCCTCTTAAACAAGCTGATTCTAATCTACGTGCATCACCGATCAACTTGTTAAAAGCTTGTCAAAAAATAATTGCACCTACCTGCATTAGCGATGAGTGAAAAGCTAACCGCTAATAGCTACAATCCATGCCACTATTTCTTGCCTTTGTAGAATGCGATCGTACTTGGCAGCAAAAAACCGCCTAACCAACTCAGCGCTTACTTTCATTAAGTAGCTACCAAATGATGCTAGACGGTTTGGAGCATAGCTAACAATGAGTCGATCGTCGGCAGAAGAACCTAGACGTGGCTTACCTGGATGGGTTGCTCAGCGTACGGCTCATACCCGTTTTCAGTATGCTCATCATCTGCCGCTTTGCCGTTTTTACCGTTGTGCGTATGTCCGTTGCCTTTGCGTGGTTGAATCACGCCGTAACCACCGTGATTGCGTTCGTAAATGACGTTGATTTCCCCCGTTTCAGCATTCAAGAACATATAAAAGTCGTGGTCAACTAGCTCTAGCTGCTCCAGCGCTTCTTCCACCGTCATTGCAGGCATGGCAAAGTACTTGGTTCGCACCACTTGGCTGGGCAACTCAGGCGATCGATTGTGTAAAAGATCAGACGCCACGGGCTGGTCGCTCAACGCTTCCGCCGTTTTCAACGGAGCCTGACTCTTATCCTGGCGTTTCTCTTTGTATTTTCGGAGCTGGCGGCTAATCTTATCGGCAACTAAATCGATACTGGCATAAAGGCTCTCGCTGCCTTCTTCAGCGCGAACGATCGAACCATTGACATAAATCGTGACTTCAGCCGTCTGTTTGGAGTTTATCCGAGGGTTCTTGGCAACCGACAAATGCACATCCACTTCTGTTGTGAGACTTTGGTAATGGCTGACCGCCTTCTCAATTTTGTTCGTTACATACTCGCGTAGAGAATCAGTAATATCGATATTTTTGCCCTGGATAACAAGCTTCATAAACGAGCTTCCTCCCCTGAACTATTGGGTTGTTGCTCTCACCCTAGCACTTTGTGTTCTGCACAACAGTAGCCTTTAGAATGTTTTGCATGGCTTGACAATTCTTGATTTGATTGTTCTTTGCTTAAAGCAAACTTGCGTTAGATCCCTCTTGATTTTTCTGTGAGTTTAAACCAGAGTTACAAGCTTATTGTTGAAAGATTGCTAACGACTGGAGAGTGATGGAGAGTGATGGAGCAAGAAGTAATGAG
>JBBSHC010000316.1:0-5147 GCA_038253425.1 Leptolyngbyales cyanobacterium
CCCGCAGCGCGATCATCGTTGGTGCCTGGGTCGCCCTGACGGGTGGGCTGCATCTCGATGGTGCCATGGATACGGCAGATGGGCTGGCAGTTTTAGATCCCCAACGACGCCTTCAAGTAATGGCAGATAGCCATACAGGTGCGTTTGGCGTGATGGCAGCAGGCAGCATTTTTCTGCTCAAAGCGTCAGCCCTCGCTGATTTAGCATCCCATCGCTGGCTAATACTCATGCTGGCGGCAGGCTGGGGACGCTGGGGACAAGTGGTAGCGATCGCCTGCTATCCCTATCTCAAGCGTGAAGGGAAGGGTGCTTTCCATAAAACTACCACGCGAAGGTGGGATGTCGTACCAACTCTCATGCTGCTGCTGACATTAAGTGGTTTACTAGGGTTTTTCAGCCTCTCGCCGTGGCGCGTTGCCAGTATTGCAGCAGTGGGTAGTGGCGCGATCGCGCTTTTAACGGGAGCATGGCTCAATCGTCAACTCGGTGGACACACAGGTGACACCTATGGCGCTGTTGTGGAATGGACAGAAGCGCTGGTGCTGTGTTTGTTGGGTTCTGTCGCAAGAACCATTGAGGCACCAACAATTGACCTCTTTTAGACTCGCTTAAGCACCAAGGTCGAAAAGTTGAGACACGCAGGCTCTCTGTGCTCGCACATCCCTAACGAGATCAACGTCTCACTGCGATCGCGATACATCGGTTTACATTTAAGTTCTCGCTTATGCCTCATGGCTCTATGTGATCGGGTCGATCGCCTAATGATGTCTGTAACGTTGTTAGCCGCGTGTTAAACTCTGCTTCCGAAATGCGCTGCACATTTTGTCCTGGTTCAAAGCAGTAGACGAGGTATTGCAGATCGCGTTCTAGTTTTCCTGTTGTCAAGTTTGCAATCAATACATCCATACCACCGTTTGGTGTTGCCACAACTTTGACAGGGCGATCGTTGATGGTGAAGTACCAGGGAAAGCCGGAATCGTTACCCATATTCTTTGCTTGCTCCCTTCAGTGCTGTTCCTGCCGATGTTGAGTTCTATTTTGCCGCAGGTTGGCTGCCAACTCCAGTTGAGCGATAACAGCTTTATAATCTAGAACTAAGGTTGTAGGCGTCATCGTCCTGTAAACCTTACCGTTGTTGGATCGTTCATTTTCACCTGTTGTGGGTCGCGTTTTATCGATCGCTCAGATTACCCGTAGATCACTTGAAGGGCGCGTTCGTTCTGGAGAGAGGGGGTAGCAAAATCTGGGAGGCGAAACGGCGATCGTGGACTAACTACCTTACTGAAGACCATTGACGCTCATGGTTTAAGGTCATCCATTTGATTGGAACGCTAAAGTCAATGAAAATGGCAAAGATTAGCAAAAAGCTGGTTGTCGTAGCAGCAGGTTTAGGAGTGTTAGCAACGGGGTCAGCCATTGCTTACTGGCAATACAGTCAGCGTGAATGGTGTGTGCAGTTTACGTCTAGTGGCGGGCAAGAAGTAACGTATAGTCGGGGCTGCTTGAACCGTCAGCGTTACAAAAAGTGGACGTTGACCGCTTTAAGCCAGCTTTAAAGGCGATGGCTCTGGGCGAGGAAGCCTTTAGGGGTAAATTATTTGGCTGGCAGCCTTCTTCGGGTTAAGCTTCAGCTTACTGATCTCTTGAAGAAGGCAGCTCTTTGCAGGAGGACAATGGGGTGATCTGGCTACTAACTCCGCTCACAACTTGCTCTACAAACGCTGGTTCGGCTGAAGAAACCAGGATTGATGGATAAACGGCTGCTCCCCAAGTAGGATGAAGGACAATCGAACATCCGTAGCTGGCGATAAGAGGATAGCCTAGTGATGCTTGCACAACGGCTACGTCATCAAGGCGAAGCTTGCCAGGACGAGAAAAGAGCGGTGAGCCGGTACGTGGGTCGAAAACAGCCACTGCATAGCCTGTATGGCTGAGTTGAGTGGCGATTTGATAACCAACCTGAAGAAACTGCCGCCGCAGCAGGCGTTTATGCTTTTCGGTAGCAGGCGATCGCGCTAGTAGGTCGCAGCTACAAGACTGGAGCGCAATCAGCACCGATCGCACCGGACAGGACCAATCAGGCAGTAACTGATCCAGATGGGTGCAGATAAACTGACTAGGCGGGTGAATGGAGTATTGGGTTTGTAAGGATTGTTTGATGGCTCCGCTCACACACACTCCGAGCAATCACTCTACCCATTCTATGCAGGAGTATGGGCGATTTGTACGAGTATATGAGTCTGACTTACAGCGGTTTTCAGTTGATACGACGCAGCTTTGAGTGAGCGGTCAGTGGTTAGCGGTCAGTGATCAGCTTTTTGCTCATCGGGCTGTGGCTTGTACATTTGAACATTGCTGTAAGCGCACTCAGCCTACCGTTTTAAACATTTTTAGGGTCTCTGTGATGAAATTCCGCTTAGCCAAATTAGTGTCCTGGTTGCCTGATCTAAACTATCAGGTCTGGATTTTGGCAGCAGGGCGGCTGTTATCCCAGACAGGCTCAGGGTTTACGCTCTTTTACGCACCGATCTTCTTTGTCAATCAGGTGGGGCTATCGGCAACGCAAGTGGGGCTTGGCTTGGGCAGTGCCTCCATTTCAGGTGTAGTTGGGCGGGTGCTGGGTGGATCGTTTGCTGATTCACAGTTTTGGGGACGACGACGGACGCTGTTGCTGTCAGCAGTGGTATCTGCGATCGCGTCTCTCGTGCTTGCCATCTCTCACGATTTTCTCGTGTTTGTGTTGGGAAATTTGTTGATGGGCCTGGGCATTGGGCTCTATTGGCCCCCTAATGAAGCAATGGTAGCGGATTTAACAATTCCTTCACAGCGGAACGAAGCCTTTGCCTTGACTCGCTTGAGTGACAGTCTTGGTTTAGGCTTGGGTGTGGTGCTGGGTGGGTTGCTGGTTGGCGCAACGGGTGCGTATCGGGCACTTTTTATGATCGATGCGCTGTCGTTTTTGGTGCTGTTTGCTGTTGTTTATTGGGCGATCGCGGAGACGCACAAACCTACAGGACACCACGCGATGGTGCGAGATTGGCAGCAAGCTCTGCGCGATCGCCGTCTGCTTATTTACGCAGTTGCCAACGTGCTGTTCACGACCTACCTTGTGCAAATCAACAGCACAATGCCGCTTTACTTCACCAATTTCATCACGGGTTTACCAGCAGGTTTTTCGCCCCGGACTCTAAGTGGTCTGTTTACCTGGCACATGGCTGTCTCGGTGCTTTGCCAGTTACCCATAGCGCGACGACTCAATCGCTTTAGCCGTGCCTGGGGTTTAACTGTGTCTGCTGTGCTGTGGGGCATCGGTTTTTTGCTGGTGTGGGTGACGGGTGTTTCGTCGTCTCATCAGCTTCTCTGGGCAATGCTGGCGTTAGGCGTCTTGGCGCTGGCAACGGTTGCTTATATGCCGTCAGCATCGTCGATTACAGTTGAACTGGCACCTGAATCATTACGCGGTGTCTATTTGGCGATAAATTCTCAATGCTGGGCGATCGGGTCTTTCATTGGTCCACCATTGGGAGGTTGGGCGCTAGATCAGTCAAAGTTTGTGGCTCATAGCTTCTGGATTGGCTTGGCGCTGAGTGTTGGTATCACGATCGCGATTTTGCAACTGCTCGATCGCACAATGAAACTGTCCAAACGATGAGATCCCCAACTGGATAGATCCCCGATTGTCTAGACCCTGAACTTCTTCAAGCAGTCGGGGATCTGTTACACTTTAGCGTCGTCGCTCTTGCAGCTTGTGGTAGACCGCTTTCAAGTCCACGTTGTGGTGAGCCAGCGCTACAAGGGTGTGATAGAAGAGGTCAGCCACTTCACCCGCGATCGCGTCGGGGTCATCATCCTTGCACGCCATGACCACTTCAGCAGTCTCCTCGCCAATTTTTTTGAGAATCTTGTTGTCGCCATCTGCCAGCAGTTTGGAGGTGTAAGAGCTTTCGGAGGGATGATCACGGCGATCGCAAATCACCTCAAACACCTGCGACAGCATATCCGCTGGGGGGGGCGTTACCGAACCATTGACGCGATGAAAGCAACTACGCTCTCCCGTATGGCAAGCAATTTCGCCGATCTGCTCTACGCCTATCAGCAACGCATCACTATCGCAATCGTAGCGGATCGAGTGGACTTTCTGGAGGTGCCCTGATGTTGCGCCTTTGTGCCAAAGTTCCTGCCGCGATCGGCTCCAGAACCAGGTTTCGCCTGTGTCCAGCGTTTTTTGCAACGAGTCCCGATTCATCCATGCCATCATGAGCACGGTGCCGTCCAGGTAATCCTGTACAATTGCCGGAACCAAACCGCGATCGTCATAGCGGATCGTTTCTACCGGAATCGATTGCTGTAAGTTCATTGCCTCAAACGTCTCTAGAGTCGGTGTCTTCATCTTACCGACTGTCGGTCGCTTTCCTCTGTTGCGTGTAAAAGTGTTGCGTGTAAAAGTTCCGCCCATCAAATGCCAGGGCATTAAGACAAAGCTTGTTCCGTTTATCTTGAGCCAGATTGAGTGGGTTGAACAAGAGGATTCTTGCTGGATTGAACCCTTTTTAGGCTCAGGAGTTGTTGCCTTTAATCGGGCACCTAAGCGAGCGTTGTTGACTGATACCAATCAGCATTTAATTACCTTTTATCAAAGTATTCAAGCGGGGAAAATTAATCGAAAAATTGTTTGTGATTTCTTACACGACGAGGGCGATCGCCTGCTTCAAAGCGGAGCCGATTATTACTACGAAGTGCGCGATCGCTTCAACCAATTTGCTTCACCGTTAGACTTTCTGTTTCTCAACCGCTCCTGTTTTAACGGCTTGATGCGATTCAACAGCAAAGGTGGCTTTAATGTGCCGTTCTGTCGTAAGCCCCAGCGCTTTGCACAGAGCTATATCACTAAAATTGCAAATCAAGTTGATTGGGTGGCAAAACAAACGTCAGGCAAAAATTGGGAATTTCGCGTTGCAAATTGGGACGAAACATTGCAAGAAGCAAAACCGAATGATTTTGTTTATCTCGATCCACCGTATATTGGTCGCCACACCGATTACTACAACGCCTGGAATCAGTTGGAGGCAGAAAAACTAGCCATTACAACAAAGCAATTACCCTGCGGTTTTGCAGTTTCTATGTGGTTGGAGAACCAGCATCGCAAG
>JBBSHC010000317.1:0-5136 GCA_038253425.1 Leptolyngbyales cyanobacterium
AGCAACATTTGAGCAAAACGTCTGTGAAATATGACGGTGAACTCACAGAGCTGTTGCTACACCACCGCGAGTACCCTGGTTCTAACAACGGCACGGGTCTATTCCAGGTATTGACAGGTCTCAAAATGCGGGCAACCTACGAGCGCCTCACAGCAAAGGAAGCCAAGATTGCTGCGAGCGTGTAGCACGTTGCATAGAAAGCAGCCTACTTAAAATGCAAAGGAAGGGGACGATCGTACGTCCCTTTTTTTGTGGGCTTTGATGCTGTCGGCTTTGATGGCAAGAAGGCAGACAGCCTGAACAGCGATCGCCCACATCTTGCACTTAATGTCCACACTGACAGCGATGTTCAAATGTATAAGCTATAAGTCCGATTCGCAAAAAGCTGATCGCTGACCGCTAACCGCTGACCCAAAGCTGTGTTGTACTCAACTGAACGCTGTAACATCCATCTTGAGCCATCTATCTTTAGCTATCCACTGTCTCAGTCGGTTCCTTGTACGATCGACGTGCCCAGTCGCTGCTTTTCCAAAGAATGAAGAAAAGGCTGCTGGCAAGCAAGGCACCTAAATTCCATTTCACTGCGTTCTTAAACAGCGTTTGCTTTTGGGTTGTGCGATTTTCTTCATACTGAGACTGAAATTGCGATCGCAAAGCAGTCAGGCGAGACAGCATCTCAGCCTTGAGCGCTTGAGGATCTTTGGTCGGATCGATCGGCAGACCTGCTTTTGCTGCCAGTGCTTGCAGATCACCGCTATTGCTTTGATTAAGCTGGCTTTCAATCTTGTTGAATTGGGATAGCTGTTGTTCTGCTTGCCGATTATTTTTTTGATCATTTTGAAAATCCAGCCGCGCTGTGCCAAAGACGCCCAGTGGAATGACCAGCAAAAAGACGATCGACAGGACTAAACAAAGCCATGACAGCACTTTGAGCGGCAGTTTTTCAAACCGGGTGCGATCGTAAAATTCGCCAAAAAAGACGAGTGCCATACCCAGCAACGGAACGATCACCCGTTCTACTAACGTTCCGATAGACTGCACTTCCCAGGCAGGATTGGTAAAACGAGGCGGGTATAAAACCTGGACTGCATCCATCAACGCATAGGCAAGCAAACCATAGCCAATCCAGCGAAATCTATAGACAGACCGATTTTCAGTTGTGGATTCAGCCATTGAGCTGGGTTCTCCTTCAAACAAGGTAGACGATCGAGCCGTAGAGATCCATACAAATGTATGGTTCCGTGAAGAAAACATTTTTCCTCTTCCACCCTACACGTAGGTGCCACTGTTGAGGCATTCGATGTTGGATTGCCAGCACTAAGCGGGTGGAAAGTTGGGCTGCCACCAGCGATACCAGTCAAACCAGGCAGTTTCAAGCGACCGATACGCGTCTGCCAATGCCTTCTCGGAGGTGTTTTCTACAGGTACAGACATCAGCGTCCACAAACAGCGGCGATCGAGCAACGGTTCCCGTCCGCTCAACCAGGGTAGAAGGCGGGTGATTTGCAGATCATAGGTATGGCGATTCTGCACAAATTGCTGCTCGGTTACAGTGCTACCACCACGCGCATTAATGCAGGCACTCAAGTAAACTCGTCCGTTATAAGACAGTACCCCATAGAACCCAATTGCTGGCTGGTGTCGAACGCTGAGGCGGACATTCTCTTGCCGGATGGGCGTGTAAAAGAACAGAAAACGGTTGACATCGCCGTCTCCTGCCATGTAGCGCAAGGCAACAGTTAACGGTTGCGTTTGGTAGCGGTATTGATACTGCCGACTATCGATCGACTCAGCGATCGAGGGCAGCGTTGCACTGGGTAAGGGTTGCCAGGGCGGTAAGGGTACTGTGTTTGGCAGGCGGTAGGACGACTGTGCGTTGACCGTGGGTGCGACGATCGCTTTGCCCAAAACCAGTAGTGCCCCACCCAACGTTAATGCCAGCAGCGTCAAGCGGAGCGGTTGCCAGAAAGCCTTAGCCATGAGAAGAGTTGCCTGTATCCGAAGCTGTTTGAGGTGTACGCAGAAAGGCAAACCAGCAAAAACCAGCAAAAAGCCCCACCGCGATCGCTGAAAAAACCAGCGAACCATTGCCAACGTGCCAGTACTCAAAGGCACTCTTTTGCGAGTATGCCACCAGAATTGCCATCAATGCCACTCGTGCCGCGTTAACCATAAAGCCAATGAAAACGGCGATCGTCACACAAAAAAACCGCTGCATCAGCGATCGAAGCGGAAACATCATCACAAACAGCACGGCGATAGACAGCATCTGCAACATATTGTGAATGCCCGAACAAGGCCCATAAACATCTACCCGACCCGCTGGTAACAACAGCGATAACGCCTCTCGATGCACGTCAAAGCCGCTATACCAGAGCATAAAGGTAGCAGCCTGAGCGGTCAGCTTAGGCAGGTTAATCAACTCCAGTAGAAATTTCAGCAGGGGATTGAGCGTGAGCAACCCAAAGACGAGAAGCTCGCGCCAGTACTGATACAACCTGCGACCACCGCTAGCCAATAAGCCCAACCCCAAGACCACAACAAAGGGAAACCCCCTTAGAAACGAGCCAGACATGGGTAAGGATGAGCTAACGAACAGTAACCCCAAGAGCAAACCACCCCCGATCGCGCTGGCGATCGCGTCGCTTTGCAAAACTAATGTGTACCGTCGTTCCCAGGCTAAAAAGCCAACCGCAGACCACAGCAGCAGACAGGTTGCCAGCAGTTCCTGCGACAACTCCGGGTTGCTGGCACGGCTTAATAAAGCCAGGTGCAGGGCAATCAGGGCAGCAGCAGTGCTAACCAGCCAAAATTCTGTTCTCTGAAACCGAGTCAATAACGCCGTCATGGGCAACTACCTGGCAAATGTTCTGGGCTGGCATTCCGAACTGGAAGTAGAGGGAAGCAAAGCATCGTTTACCGATCCGCTTACAGAAATTTTACCGAGCCGATTGCTGATTTATGTATATTTACTTTACGAAATTCTTGAGCTTGAGAATGTGTGGTACGACAGTAGAGACATTTGACGTTGAAAGTTAGTCATGATAACGTTTTGCGATCGCTATTGGTGTCAGCAAGGCGAGTAAAGTTGTCGTCCAACTTTGAAGACCGGATATATGATGGGTAGCGTTGCAACTGTGCCATGTTAGGGAACTCCTGCCCCTAGATTAGCCACTTTCAGGATTAGAGTCATGAGTGAAGCTGACAGCCCGAATCAAGAAGTTGCGTCCTTTGCCGTTAACGAGCCATCCTCAACCAGCACATCGGGTTCCGATGCGGTAGCGCCAACCAGCCGACACGACGGGGATAACGGTGAGCAAACGGATGGTGAGCAAACGGATAGTGAGCAAGCGGACGGTTGGCAAACAGTTGACTTTCCTGGAGCGGTCAGTATCGATGCGCTGCCGCAGCTTCGTACCCAACCTGTTAGCGAAGCAGGCTCATTGGGGACGATTCACTATGACAACGCCACGATCGATCCTGAGACGACAATTGCACTCCCCCTGCCTGAACCTTTACCTGTAAGCTCCGATGCAGCGTTGGCAAAGTTGATGCAGCAATTAGAGCAAGAAAACGCTGAGCTGCGCGATCGCTTGACCCAGGTAGAACAAGACTTTGTGCAGCAGCAGATTGAGTGGCAGTTGGAGTCGGTGCGTGCGTCAATGTCTGAAGCAAGCCCAGGTAGTCCAGTCAGTTTAGCTCAACCAACGGGTGCGATCGATCAAACGCAAACAGAGCAACACCAGCCGCTAGAAGCAGCCCAGCAACGGCTGAAACAACTCTTTCAAGCCCTGGAACTTTCTCACCAGGCATCGCAGCGTCAGCAAATTTTAGTTGAAACCCTAACCGAACAGTTGACGAGTAGCCAGGAACGGATTGCTCAACTAGAACGGAACTGTGCCCTTACTCAGCAACGCCATACCGAACAACTCCAGCAGGTGCTGCAAGCCGAAAATACTTGCCGTGATTTGCGAATGCGCTTACATCGCCAGCAGCAACAGACGCTTCAATTCAAAGCGGCGCTTGAGAAGTGCTTAGAAATGCCAACGCCTCACGGACAAGGCTCCTTCATGCCTGACCTTTACCTGAACGATCAGGTTGTGGTGCCGCCTGCCTCCTACTCCGAGTTACTCAAGCCCAAGACTCAGCCCGTCAAACCCTGGTCTGCGCCCATCCATGCAGCAGAGTTGCCAGCGATCGAGCCTATCCAACTTGAACGTCCGAACGCGTTGTTTGGGCGCTACGACGAGCCATTGGTTGAGCAAACAGATCACTCATTGGCGTTAGAGCCTGATGCAGGGATCGTGCCGTGGTCGTCCCTTGATGCCGTTAGTGCCGCAAGTGAACAAATTTTTCAAACAGAGGCAGAACAAGCCGCGATCAGCGATCGCTCCCTGGAAACGGACGAAGCTCAGTTGCTCAACTTGATGCAGCTCGTCTTTCCGGAAGCACCAGAGTATAGCGCTTATACCAACACTGATGCACTTCAGACTGATGCACTCCAGACAGAGCCGATCTTTGATCTAGCACCATTCTTAAATCCAGAAAGCCTTACTTCTGAGCTAGATGCCATGCAACCGAGTGCCATGCCTGCACCGTCGGCAGACTGGTCACAGCCATCATTCGACGCGGCTGAAGCCCTGAGCCAACTGCGGTATGGCTTGAATGCGCTGTCACTGGAGACTGATGCGATCGCGACTGATTTGATTGCGACCGATTTGGCATCAACTGATGCATACTCAAAGGCGGAAGAACGTTCAGGTGAAGAAACCGTTTGGGACAACCTGGCAAGGCTGATTGATCCAGCAGCGTCAGCGGCGGATCTGAACCTTGATGCTGCGATCGACGAGAAAGTGGCTCTGACATCTGCCCTTACACCAATTGAAGATGAGGCTGTTGCGGCTACAGATGATATGCAAGCAAATAGTGACAAAGCAGGCGATCGCCCCAGCGTACCAGCTATAGCCTCCAGCGACGCAACAGAAGCCATCGCACCACGACTTGGCAAACGCCCCCAGCTAACTACCTGGACGTGGACTGATCACCACACCGCCGAAAGTGCGACTGACGTAGCAAAAAGTGCGCGATCGACCACTGCTCAAACCGCCACTCCAAATCCATCCCCCTTCTTGACAA
>JBBSHC010000318.1:0-5127 GCA_038253425.1 Leptolyngbyales cyanobacterium
CTTATAGAGCAAGGTGCTGACCAGAGGGTTGAACAGGTTGACATCACCATTGGAGAAGGTGCCAGAAGCAAGACAATCAAGCACAGCTTTCAGTTCTGGGTTGCTGTTGTAGTATTGCCAGGGGTTATAGCCTTGCGCTTTGAGTGCGTAGACCTCTGGTGCCGTCAGCCCAAACAGGAAAAAGTTTTCGGCTCCCACTTCATCCCGAATTTCTACGTTGGCACCGTCTAGAGTCCCGATCGTGAGTGACCCGTTCATCGAGAATTTCATGTTGCCCGTGCCAGAGGCTTCTTTGCCTGCTAGAGAGATCTGCTCGGACAGGTCAGCGGCAGGGTAAACCCGTTGGGCAAACTTCACGTTGTAGTCTTTGAGAAAAACGACTTTGATGCGATCGCGCACATCGGGATCGTTGTTCACCACATCTGCCACTGAATTAATCAGTTTGATGATGAGCTTTGCCATGAAGTAGCCAGGCGCTGCCTTGCCGCCAAAGATAAATGTGCGGGGCGTGATCTCAATGTCTGGGTTAGCCTTAATGCGGTTATAGAGGGTGATGATGTGGAGCACATTTAAGTGCTGCCGCTTGTACTCATGAATCCGCTTTGCCTGAATGTCAAACAGAGACGTGGGATCAACCTCAATGTCATTGTGCTGTTTGATGTAGGCAGCCAGATCTTGCTTAATCGCTAGTTTGATCGCTCGCCATTGCTGGCAGAAAGCGGCATCATCAATGAAGGCTTCAAGCTGGCGGAGATCAGTGAGCTGCTTAATCCAGCCATCGCCAATTTTACTGGTAATGAGCGTGGTCAACCGGGGATTGCTTAGGACCATGAAACGGCGCGGCGTCACCCCATTGGTCTTGTTGCTAAATTTTTCGGGATACATTTCGTAGAAATCCCGCAGCACGTCTTGCTTGAGCAGTTCGCTGTGCAGCGCGGCAACCCCATTGATGGCGTGACTGCCTACACAGGCTAAGTGTGCCATGCGAACGTAGCGCTCCCCGCCTTCGTCAATGAGAGACATGCGGCTGAGACGGGTATCATCTTTAGGAAACTTGAGGCGCACCGCTTCCAGGAAGCGACGGTTGATTTCGTAAATGATTTCGAGGTGGCGCGGCAGTAAGGTGCTAAATAAGCCCATGCCCCAGCGTTCCAGGGCTTCTGGCAGCAGGGTGTGGTTGGTATAAGCGAGGGTGCTCTGGGTGATCTGCCATGCTTGATCCCACTCGATGCCGTGTTCGTCCATCAGTAGACGCATGAGTTCGGCAACCGCGATCGCTGGATGGGTATCATTCAACTGAACCGCAAACTTTTCATGGAATTGCTCTAGCGGAATGCCTTGACGCAGCAGGATGAGAATCATATCCTGTAAGGAGCAAGACACGAAGAAAATCTGCTGTGCTAGGCGGAGTTTCTTGCCCTGAGCAGACTCATCGTTGGGGTAGAGTACCTTCGTCAGGGTTTCGGAAACGGTCTTTTGCTGTACTGCACGAAAGTAATCGCCCGAATTAAACGCTGCAAAGTCAAAGGATTCGGCAGCAGCAGCGCTCCAGAGTCTCAAAGTGGTAGCCGTATTGGTTTTGTAGCCCAAAATCGGCGTGTCGTAAGGAATGCCCATGACAACTTCATGGGGAATCCAGCGCACCCGGTAGCGTCCCTGTTCGTCAGTGTAGGCTTCGGTTGTGCCGCCCAGCTTTACTTCTACTGCCCACTCTGGACGTGAGATTTCCCACGGGTTGCCATAGCGCAGCCATTTATCGGTGATTTCGACCTGCCAACCATCGTGAATATCTTGATCAAAGATGCCGAACTCGTAGCGAATGCCGTAGCCAATTGACGGAATATCCAGCGTTGCCATTGAGTCGAGGTAGCAGGCAGCTAAGCGCCCTAAGCCCCCGTTGCCTAATCCTGGCTCTTCTTCCTGTTGCAGCAGCGCGTCGAAATCGAGACCTAACTCTGTGATCGCTTGCTTCACGGCGTCAAAAATACCGAGGCTGATCAGGTTATTGCCCAGATGGGGTCCCATGAGGAACTCGGCAGATAAATAGGCAACGGTGCGTGAAGTTTGCTGAGTGTAGGTTTCGGCAGTGGTCAGCCAACGTCGCAGTAAGCGATCGCGCACAGTGTATGCCAGCGCCATGTAGTAATCATTCTGGGTGGCAATTTGGGCAAACTTGCCTTGAATGTAGAAAAGGTTGTCAAGGAAGGCGCGCTTCAGGGTTTCGATGTCTAGCCCTGTGCGATCGTCTTCTACCACCACGGTTGGCACACATTCGATTTGTGAATTTGGTACGGTTTGCATCGTTAAAACCTTTGGGTTAGTTACACTTCAGCCAGGTGGAATGCGGCTCCCAGTCCTGCACCCATTTCGGCGGGTGTAATTTTGCCATCGTGATTGATATCGATCGCATCAAAAACGGCATCAGTGCCGAGCCATTCTTCACGGGTAATAAAGCCATCGCCATCCAAGTCATAGCTGTGGAAGATGTCTTCAGCCGCGTGCAAAACCACTTCTTCCCCTTCCAGGGACGAGAGCCGCTTCTCTAATAGTTTTTCGAGCGCAATGAGCGCTTTGGTGAAGCCTGTGATTCCTTCATCTAGCTTTTGCGTTGCCATCGGGTCTTCGGCATGGAGTTTGTCAAAAGTGGCTTTGTCGATCGCGATTTGCTCAAGGTCACTGTTAACCGCTTTTGCAGGATCTAGCTTGCGGGGAAGCTCCGTTTCGGTGGTTTGCAACTCTTTCAGCAAGGCGGGGGAGATGGTTAACAGATCACAGCCTGCCAGTTCGGTAATCTCGCCCACATTCCGGAAGCTGGCTCCCATCACTTCTGTTTGATAACTAAATTTTTTGTAGTAGTTATAGATTTTGGTGACAGACAGCACACCGGGATCTTCAGTCGGGGCGTAGTCTTTGCCCGTTTCAGCCTTGTGCCAGTCGAGAATGCGTCCAACAAACGGCGAAATAAGGGTGATCCCCGCCTCAGCGCAAGCGATCGCTTGATGAATGCCAAACAGTAAGGTCAGGTTGCAGTGGATGCCTTCTTGCTCCAGGATCTCGGCAGCTTTGATGCCTTCCCAGGTTGAGGCAATTTTGATCAGGACGCGATCGCGCGATACCCCTGCGGCTTCGTACTGGGCAATAAGGGCACGTCCTTTGGCGATCGTTGCTTCCGTGTCGTACGACAAACGTGCATCCACTTCGGTAGAAACCCGACCGGGAATAATTTTGAGAATGCGGAGTCCGAACGCAACCGCAAGACGGTCAAACGCCAGGGTTAACACCTCACTCTTAGGAGCCTTCGTTCCGGCGTCGCTCTTTGCCTGCTTCAGCGTCTCGTCAACGATTTCTTGATACTGAGGCATCTGCGCGGCGGCAGTGATGAGCGAGGGGTTAGTAGTCGCATCCCGTGGTTTGAACGTTTCGATCGCTTGAATGTCTCCCGTATCGGCAACCACAACGGTCATGGCGCGCAATTGCTCAAGCAGACTCTTAGCCATTGGTTTCTCCCCATCAAGTTCAGATCAAGTTGACAGCGCCGAGTGTAGTCTGTGCATAGGCTACACCATTGCTCTGGCGATCGACATAAGAGCCGCATGAAAAAGTACGGAGTCGTACGACTTTTAAGGCTCACTGTCATCGTAAGGGCGGATTGTACGAAGAGAAACAATCACCCGAAAGCTTTAACCTACACCTAAATGGCGTCACCGACTGTTTCGCTGGCTACGAGTAGAGACTGACGACTAAAGGAAAGCGAAACCATTTAAGGGGGCAGGACATTTCTATTCTTTGTACGTAGTAAAGCGGCGAACTCGATTGAGAAGTATGCTCACGGGGTGTGAGATCAACAACCGCTTGCTCGATACTGCGATGACTTTTACAGCGCCTAACCGTTGAGCAGGGCTTCAACAAACTCATAGCTAGAGAAGGGGCGGAGATCTTCAATACCTTCGCCTGCACCAATAAAGCGAATCGGTAAACCAAGCTGCTGTACGACAGCTAACGCAATGCCACCTTTCGCAGTGCCATCCAGTTTTGTCAGGATGACCCCACTCAGTTGAGCCGCTTCAGAAAACACTTCGGCTTGTCGCAGTCCGTTTTGTCCCAATGTGGCATCTAGCACCAGCAATGATTCCACGACGGCATTTGCCGATTTTTTGTCAATGATGCGCCGAATCTTACTGAGTTCGTCCATTAAGTTTTTCTTGTTCTGGAGGCGTCCAGCCGTATCAACCAGCAAAAGGTTAGTATTGCGTGATTGAGCCGCCGCGATCGCATCAAACACAACGGCTGCTGGGTCGGTGTTTTGTCCCGGATTAGCAATCACCTCAACTCCACTGCGACCACCCCATACTTTGACTTGCTCCACTGCTGCCGCTCGAAAGGTGTCTGCCGCTGCGATCAGGCAGTTGTAACCCGATTTTTGGGCAATGTGGGCAAGTTTGCCGATCGTGGTGGTTTTGCCTGCACCGTTTACGCCTGTGATTAGCCAGATGTTGAGCGTGTCAGGCTCAGGGGCAAAGAAGCGACTGGAAGCATTTTGCAAAGGCGTATCCAGCATGTCGCGCAGAATTTGCTTGAGGTAAGTGATGGCGGCATCGGGTGGTAACACATCCTGACGTAATTTGCTTTGCAGGGCAGCAATAATCGCGTCGGTGGCGGCAACTCCAACGTCAGCTTGCAAAAGTACCGCTTCGATTTCCATGACGGCATCTTCGTTGAGCGGTCCTTGCCCAACGATCGCCCGCAGTTGGTTGATTAAGCCCCGGCGCGTTTTGTCCAATCCCTGACGGAGCCGATTGAGCCAGGTAATTTCTTCAAGCGAAATTTGATCTGGGCGTCGTCCTTGCGCCGCCAGAATTTCTGATGACCAGAGAAACCCTTCATCCAGAATCAGGTCAGCCGTTGTGGTGTTAACCGTTGCGACTACTGGCTCAAGCGTGGGTGCGGGTTCTGGTTCGACGATCGCGCTTGCTTTTAAGCGCTCTAACCGGGCTAACCGTTCTGCTTCAGACTCTGCCCAAAACGGCAACGGTGCAGCAGCCACTGTCTCGGCAGGTTCAGGCAGCTCAATTGACTCAACGGTTGGCGCTGTCTCTAGCTCGGCAACTGGCTCCACTATAGGGAGAA
>JBBSHC010000319.1:0-5126 GCA_038253425.1 Leptolyngbyales cyanobacterium
AGCCCCCCCTGACCCCGCTGATGATTTAACTGATGGTTCGATCGACGCCAATCAACAGGGTGATTTTTTAGACATTCCAGCGCTGGCAACTATTTTGTCGCGGGAGCTTCATGCCGAAATCAGCACAACCAACGGTAATGTAGAGCGTCTGGCAAGCCGTATTGCTGCTGAAGTCGATCGCATCTGTCACAAAAGCGGACGGATTCAGACCTCTGGTAGAGTGCGATCGTGGCAAATCTCGCTGGCGCGTCATCGTTTGCAAAAATGCTTGACCTACTACGAGCTAGGTTCTAAGCGGGGGCGGGTAGAACTACACAGCACGCTGGGTTCAATGGTTTATCGGCATATTGCGCCCAGCCGTTTGCAGCTTGGGTTTCAGGCGCGTTACAGCCTGGTAGAAGATTTTTTGCAAGGGTTTTATACAGAGTCACTCAAAGCGTTTCGGCGCGAAAACGAACTGCCAGAAACCTACCAACCGCGCACTCGGTTAGAGTTGGCTGAGTATATGGCGTTTACCGAACAATATGCCAAGCGGCGCATTTCTCTACCCAATGGTCATAGCCAGCAGTTGGTGGTGCTACGTGCCCAGCGCTTTGGTCAACGACAACCGCAGGAAATGACGATCGATATTGAGCAGGCATTAGAGTCACCAAAAGGTGAAGAGGCAGAGGCACACAATCGATCGCCTCTGGCACACCAGTTACGCGAACAGATGGTTACCGATGCCGTCGATGCACCGTCCGAAGCAGTCCTGCGCGATCGTGTCGTCGCTGAACTCATGCAGTATCTAGAGTCGCAGGGGCAGACCGATTGTGTTAACTACCTGACCCTCAAACTACAGGATCTTTCAGCACCTGAAATTGACGACGTGTTAGGTCTATCTGCCCGCGAACGCGACTACCTGCAACAGCGGTTCAAATACCACGTCGAAAAATTTACCCTCTCCCAAAATTGGAAACTCGTTCACGAATGGCTCGGTGCCGACATTGACCAAAATTTAGGGCTATCAACCCAGCAATGGCAGCTTTTTCTCAGCCATCTATCACCTGACCAGCAACAACTGCTGACGCTAAAGCAGTCACAGGCAACTGACCAGGAGCTACTCAAACAACTGAAATGTACGCCCAAACAGCTCCAAAAACGCTGGGGGCAACTCCTCGAACTGGCACGACAGACCCGAAACCAAAACTAGGCAAGGAAAGCGCGTACCCACTAAACTACAGGGGAACACTACGATTCTCCTCGAAGGTAAGGTGTTGCAGTGTCGATTTCCTCTCCAGCGTTCTCCCCCCGCACGAGCGACCAAATCAAAGCTGTTATTGAAGCTCGATTCGGCTTTTTCCCGCCGTTTTTTGAGCCAGCGTGGAACACTCCGCCTGTGATGGAAAGCCTGTGGCAGCAGACTCTCTCTGCCTACCTCGACAATCCACTACCAACCGTCCTTAAAGAAAAACTGTTTGCCTATCTTTCTCGCTATTGCGCCGCTCCTTATTGTGTGGTTTGCCATAGCTGCGCGTTAATGCCCCTGGGGCTAACTGCCAAACAAATTTTGACCCTGCTGACAGAGCCAGCCGACGCCACTACAGCCACACTGACTCAACAGTTTTTGGCGTGGGGTGAACACGCTGAACCAGGTACTCAGTTTCCTGAAGCGCCTGAGTTTGTGCAGGGGATCTATGAAGCTGCGATCGCCATTTTTGTTTATCCCAGCCAAACCGAGGCGTTGCGGCAGGCACTCCGACGTTTTCTAGGCAATACTAGCTATGCTTATCTGACACTATTTCTGACCTATATTCGACTGTGCCACCAATGGATCGAGAGCTACCCTGAACTCGCGTATCGCGCTGATGGTCGCGTGCAGGCATACTGGGCAGTTCTAGTACAAGCGGAACCGACGCTAATAGACTTTTTTGCTCACTATATCGAAGCGGTTAAGGAAGAACAAAAACAGCGCGAAGCGCAACTAGTTGCTGAGATTGCAAAGCGCAAACAAGCCGAACTTGCGCTGCGAAAGAGCGAAGAACAATTGCGTTCCATTCTGCAAAATATGCCCGTGATGCTCGGTGCCTTTGATGAGCAGAACAAAATGGTGCTCTGGAACCAGGAGTGCGAACGGGTCACGGGCTACAGTGAAGCTGCAATGGTTGTTAACCCACAGGCAATGACGTTGCTCTACCCTGAAGCAACCTATCGTCAACACATGATCGATCAATGGGAAGAGCGGGGCAATGACTACCGTGATTGGGAGTGGGAGATGACATGTAGCGATGGCAGCATAAAAACGGTTGCCTGGTCTAATATCTCCGATCGCTTTCCTGTTCCTGGCTGGAAGAATTGGGGCGTTGGTGTGGATGTGACCGATCGCAAACGTGCCGAACTTGCCCTCAGAAACAGTGAAGAACAGTTCCGCCAGGTAACTGAAACCATCCGTGAAGCGTTTTGGATGATTTCAACGGATCAGCAACTGCTCTACATTAGCCCTGCCTACGAAGAAATTTGGGGACGCACCTGTCAAAGCCTGCATCAGAATCCGCGCTCGTTTCTCGAAGCGATTCACCCAGAGGATCGTGAACGAGTCTTACTTGAGATGGCTCAACAGGCGTCAAAGCCTTGCCAGACTGAGTATAGAATTAGCCAGCCAGATGGTTCCATTCGTTGGATCTGGGATCAGTCTTTTCCGGTACGCAATGCTGACGGGCAAATTTATCGCGTTGTTGGGGCTGCACAAGATATTACCGATCGCAGACAAGCTGAAACGTCTCTTCAAGAGAGCGAAGCGTTCTTCAAACTTGCCTTAGATGCTACCAACATTGGCAGTTGGGATTGGTGCCCCACTACCAACAAAGTGCTTTGGAATGACAACCATTTTCGCTTGTTGGGGTTGGTGCCAAACGGAGTCGAGTCGAGCTATCAGGCGTGGCGCGATCGCGTTCATCTGGACGACATCGAGCGGGTCGAGCAGGCAGTGGCGCAGGCTTTAAAAAACCGCACTGACTACGAAGCCGAATATCGCGTGGTTCATCCTGATGGCAGCGTTCACTGGCTCAATGGTAGAGGGCGCGGTGTTTACAGCGAGTCGGGTCAAGTGATTCGCATGATTGGCGTCGTGCTTGACATGACCGATCGCAAACGCTCTGAAGAAGCCCTACGGGAAAGTGAAGAACGATTCCGCTCGTTGAGTGCGTGTTCGCCCGTTGGTATCTACCTGGCAAACCCCGATGGTTATGGTCTTTACACCAATCCACGCTGTCGAGAAATCTTCGGCTTCACCCTGGGAGAATCCATTGGCGAAGGGTGGATCGCACGGGTGCATCCAGACGATCGTGAGGCGGTAGGCAAAGCCTGGTCTACCGCAGCCGCTGCGGGTGAAACGTATGCTGCCGACTATCGAATCCAACTGGATGCAGGTGTTGTGCGTTGGGTGCAAACGCGAACAGCCCCAATGCGATCGCAGCAAGGTGACCTCACTGGTCATGTTGGCACGATTGAAGATATCACCGATCGCAAGCTCGCAGAGCAGGAGATCCAAACGCTCAACCGTACTCTAGAACAGCACAACCTGGAACTGGGGGCACTCGTTGAGCAGCGCACGGCGGAACTTTTAACCCTGATTAACACACTCCCCGACTACATCTTTGTCGTTGAGCGCGACACCATGCGAATGCTCTTTTGCAATGACCTGATTGCTCGTTTGATCAGCTGTGAGAGCCGCCAGCAGGTAGAAGGTAAAACCATCTTTGAATGTTTTTCTCCCGATCTGGCTACCAGTTTTGTGGCACAAAATCAGCAAGTGTTTGACTCTGGCGAGACGCTGCATTTCCAGGAGAGCTACACTTCAGCCCTGGGCACGTTGAACTTTGATACGTATAAAATCCCGTTGAAGAAGCCGAATGGCGAAGTGTATGCCCTCATTGGTACCTCGCGTGATATTACTGAACTGGTGGCGGCTCGTCAGAAAATTGCCGATCGCACCGCGCAGTTGGAAATCGTCAACCGAGAGCTAGAATCCTTCTCCTACTCCGTCTCTCACGATCTACGTGCCCCCCTGCGGCACATTGGTGGGTTTGTTGCCGCACTAACCACTCAACTCCAACAGAACGGGCACCTGATCGATCCAAAGGTGGTGCATTATCTCCAGGTCATCCAGGACAGCAGCCAGAAAATGGGGCAACTCATTGATGGCTTGCTCACGCTCTCTCGACTGGGACGGCGACAAATCGCTGCTCTACCTGTTGATCTTAATCAATTAGTCGCCACCGTACGGACCCAACTACCAACAGAGCTACCGTTGTGCGGTGATGCTACCAGCACCAGCAGTCAGCCCATTCAGTTTTTGGTTGGTGCTTTGCCTACTGTCCGAGGCGATGCCACACTCCTGCATCAGGTATTCATCAACTTACTGGACAATGCAATTAAATTCAGTCGGCAGCAACCCTCTATCCAGATCGAAATTGGCTCCCTTACTGACGGCACCCTGTTTGTACGTGATCAGGGTGTCGGCTTTCAAATGGAGTATGCCGATCAGCTATTTGGCGCTTTTCAGCGCTTGCATTCCCAGCTAGAGTTTGAAGGTACAGGGATTGGGCTAGCGATCGTACAGCGTATTATTCACCGACATGGCGGCAAGATCTGGGCAGAAAGCCAGCCGCACCAGGGTGCCACATTTTATTTTACCTTGAGCGATCGGGCATCGGTACCCCAACAGTTATCTGCACTCGAATAACCCCAGTGCCGAACCAAATCGCGTGAACACAGACAATTTTGAGCCTCTTGAAAGCATCACTCCCATCAATGGTGATACTTGTAATGTCGAGCCAGTTCGTCTGCTTTTAGTAGAAGATGATCCCAACGATGTTGAACTGATTCGGTTGGCATTGAGCAGCTACAATCTAGTGAATAGCATGGATGTAGTTACAGATGGTGAACAGGCGCTCCACTATCTGTTAGGAGAAGAAGAGGGTGAGCCACGGCCACTGCCACGTCTGGTTTTACTTGACCTGAAGCTGCCCAAAATTAATGGTATTCGCCTTCTTAAAGCCCTCCGTGCCAATCCTCGAACTCGACGCTTAACTGTTGTTGTAATGACATCCTCTGAGGAAGACAGTGACCTGAATACTTGCTACGAT
>JBBSHC010000320.1:0-5119 GCA_038253425.1 Leptolyngbyales cyanobacterium
ATTTTTGGGCTCCCTGGTGTGGTCCCTGTCGGATGGTAGCGCCGATCGTGGACGAGATCGCCGCACAATACGACGGGCAAATCAAGGTTGTCAAAGTGAACACCGACGAAAACCCAAGTGTCGCCAGTCAGTATGGTATTCGCAGCATTCCAACGCTGATGATCTTCAAGGGTGGGCAGCGGGTCGATATGGTCGTAGGAGCAGTTCCTAAGACTACCCTGTCTAATACGTTAGAGAAATATCTTTAACGCAGCGGTTAGCGTTGAAGTTGCGTTTTACACGGTTGCTTAGCAACTTACGTTTGAGCGCTATATTCGACTAATGTTTGTTTTTTGCATCTCAAGTTTTAAAGCATTACTGTGCTTATAATTTTTGTGCGAAAGTCATTGCAGCTTTTTGCCTAAATTTGTGAATTAACTGTTGTATAAACAGTAAACAAACGCTTCAGACAGTTGGTTCTGAGGCGTTTTCAATTTATTTGTTGGGCGAGGGTTACTGTAAGTTCGATAAAATAAAATGCTGGCTGTTTGGAGGAATTCATGGCTTCATCTCCGTCGTCGAACGCATCTGAATCGCTCCATGCAGACGTGCTTCATTTACTCGATCGCTTACCCGGTTTGAAACATCAGGAACTAGTCGAGCTGGCATTGGCTACCGTAGTTCGCATGGCAGAGGGTGAGATTGATCGGCTCGATTGGAAAATCTGCAATGCCTCGCTTCAGGATATGGAACGAGCTTTTAAGACGTTTTACCCCTATCGGCGGGTACGAAAGATTGCCATTTTTGGCTCGGCTCGGATTGCACCTGCTACGCCAGAGTATGAATTAGCAGTGGAATTTGCTCGTCGTGTCACTCAGCAGGGCTTTATGGTGATGACGGGGGCAGGGGGCGGCATCATGCAGGCAGGTAATGAAGGAGCCGGACGTGAGCAGTCGTTTGGTTTGAACATCCAGCTACCGTTTGAGCAGGGGGCAAATCCTTTTATTGAGGGCGATCGAAAGCTTATTCCCTTTAAGTACTTTTTTACTCGGAAGCTGTTTTTTCTACGAGAGAGTGATGCGCTGGCGCTGTTTCCGGGTGGCTTTGGCACACAGGACGAAGCCTTTGAGTGCCTGACGCTCAACCAAACAGGTAAGTCATCGCCTGTGCCGCTAGTGTTGCTTGACAAGCCGGGGGGCAACTACTGGCACGATTGGAATGACTATATTCAAAAGCAACTGCTAAAACGCGGTTTAATTAGCTCGGATGACTCTAGCCTTTATACCATCACTGATCAGCTAGATGTGGCGTGTGAAGCGATCGCTAGCTTTTATCGCGTGTTTCACTCCTGCCGCTATATTGGCAATCGTCTGGTAATTCGCCTCAACTCTGAGCTGTCCGATGATGAGGTAGAGCGTTTAAATGAGGACTTTAGTGACATTCTGATTAAAGGACTCATTGAAAAGAGCCAGCCCTTACCGCAAGAAGCCCAAGATATTACAGACGGACTCTCGCGGCTGGTAATGCACTTTAACCAACGTGATTTAGGACGTCTGTATCAATTTATTGCTGCACTCAATCGCTTAGGCACTCCCACCGAAGAGCGCAAACATCCTGAACGAAAATAGTGATTAAAACTGCTACGTTGACTAGAAAAGTTGGCTATTCTAGGGGCTATTGGATCGTTCACTTACCAAGCCTCTTGCTATGCTTTCGCAAATTGTGCGTCCGATGGTTCAAACCCAAATCCGGTTGCTTGCCAATAGCCGAGCAACTCGCCCCACAATGGTCTCTACCGTTGCTCATTGGCTTGGCTTTTTGGGTGTGCGCGCTCAAGTAACGCACCTGGATGCTGGATCTGGCAAAATTCATATTTCGATCTCGGTTGATAAACCCGACGCGTGTGATGTACGCGACTGGCAGCAGATTCTTCATAATCTTGATTGTGCCGAGACCGAAGCCGATGCTGTAGGGACGAATCCAGTCGAATTTACGCCACAGCAGCAAAGTAAGATGCAGCGGTTGCTGGCGTATTTAATTCAGGTGGGCAATCCCGATCGACCGCTAGACTGGGAACGGCTCCACCCGCAATTGCAAGCGCTAGGGCTAGATGAAACAACCTTGCTTGGCATCCGATCGGCGTTGAAAGTGCCGTATTCTTTAGATGATCTGCTGGAAGGGTTGGATTCAGATGTGGCGGCTGTGGCATTGCCTAAGGCGGTTAGTATTGCCATGCTCGATCGCCAGGTGAACCCTTCAGAGGATCAGGCGCTACTGTCACTGTTGAAGGCAATGAAGCACCAGTAGGAAGGGTGAGAGAAGGGATGAGGGATGAAAGCTAAAACAAATCGTTAGTTTAGACTTTTTTATCCTTTAGATTTTAGACTTTAGACTTTTAGACTTTAGCCTTTCTCACAAACTTTAAGCGGTAGCGGTAGAGTGCGACTGGACGATCGCCTGCTTTAAAGTATTGCGGGTCTTGAGGTGATAGGTAAATTGCCGTTACCTGATCTGCTACGATCGCGGGTTGCTCAGACGTAAGGCGGTGGTAGGCGGTGGTCGTTTCTACCTGATTTAGATACGGGTTGGGTACGCCGCGAAAGACTTGTTGAAAGAGTTCGGTAGTCAGAAAGCGATCAGGATCAGGGGTTTCGACGGCTCGTGCCGTGACCACCGAGATGAGTTGTCGTCCACCTTGCAGTAGGGTGCTCTGACGGTTAGGGGAATGTGGGTCAACATTGACTGCCAGTACGCTATCGCCCAGGTATGCTTTAGCGAGATTGAAGCCATTAAAGGCGCGATCGGCAATAACCGGACTCTTGACTAGCCCTTTCAGCGGTAACAGCGCTAACATGCGGCTTGTTGGCAGTGCATTAGAGACTACAAAGCGCACGGGGCAAGCGATCGCTTGATTGAGATATTGCCGATTGCTGTCGAATCCAGGTGTGACAATAGCTGGTGCCAGGGGCGCAGCCAGATCTACTAACGTGCTGGTCATCGTCCAGGTGCCAGTAAACCAGTCTGGATAAGTTAGATCACCTTCGGCTGGCTGGGTAATTGGCTTGTCGTGCCATGCAGGGAAGGTGGCGAGTCGATCGGTAAGCAACCCTGCCTCTGCCGTCACGCTCGACAAGAACCAGCAGACTAACAAGCAGCAACAAACCCGTAAAAGTGCAAAAAGTGATGGCATCAACTTCCACGGTGGTCGGCTTGTCTTCATACTGCTTGTGAGTGGTATCACCCCTCATCGTATCAAGGGAATCAACATCGATCGGCATCCTTCTGCGCTGGCAGCATCCTGTGATTGATAGGACTTACGCAAAGATCCCCGACTTCTACGATGGGATGGGCTTTAGGGCTGAGTTTTAACCAGAAGTCGGGGAGCTAAACACCTTACGCGTAAAGCTTAATTAAAGCTCAATGCACATGGGGCAGCACCAAATAAAGATGCTCAAGGCTGTTTTCCAGGGCGACTACTTCAGTAGTGGGTGGAATGGGTATGCCTGCTGCTGTCAGGGTTTCTCTGGGTGAGGCAAGCAATAGTGCTTTGTAAGCAGGATCGCTCCATGCCCGCAAGATGACGCTGGCTCTATGCGAACGCTTGGGTAAACCAGAGTCGATCGCTGCCTGTAATTGACCTGCTTCTTCGTCAGTTTGCAGGGGTAACACGAAAAAGATTTGTGCCGACTTGCTTTCTCGTACTGTTACGGTCTGCGTATCAGAAACTGAAATACCGTTTGCTTGCAAGGCTTGCTTCGGGTCTGCCAAGAGGTGCTGCCGAAAGTCTTGGTCGCGAATGGCGCGGGCGATCGTCTGAGTTAGCTGGTCGGGTGTTGGCACTACCATTGTGGTGCCGCGCAAAAATTTCCAATACGTTTTGACGCGCTGCATAGCGTATTTGTTGTGTGTGGTGTGAAGCCTGCTCTGTCAGGGTGGTCAAGGCGTTATATAAGCTGTGATAGGCGCGAGAAAAGGTATAGCCAAATTGCATTGCGATCGCGATCGCGAACTGATCGGCAGCGGTCGCCTGTTTCAAACTCCGTTCGCCACGGTTGCGTTGATAAAGTTGATAAGCAGCCAGCCCTGCAACTAAGAGTGACCCTGAGAGCAGCAGCACGTTCTGCAATGCCGTATCAATGAGCGCTGTGCCTAAGCCTGCACCAAGCAAAATGAAATCACTCTGGTTACGAGCGATCGCGCGGTTTTGAATCCGTGCCACCTCATGCCAAAACAACAAATTGCGCTGATCAAGCGTTAATAATTGCCAACGGATTAAATCAAGCTGAATGCTAAAGCGATGTTTTCCTAACCGTTGAGTGTGGATCATGGCTGCGTTTACCGCTGTCGATCGAGCTAAATCAACGCAGTAGCTCAGTTCATCCGGCAACAACATTTGTAGCCGTTGAAGCTCATTTTCATCACTTAAATCATGTGTAGAAGTCACCATAAGTTACTAATGAAAGTTCCTAACAGGTTAGAGCGCCTTAGGGCAAGTGCTGAATGAATCGCTAGACGTCTAATTTGAAGTCAGTTGTGCATTTTACTGCGCTTCATCGCTTTGGCTCAAAGAGATCTCAAAGAGATAAAGCAGAGAGAGAAATCTCCGTACTACACTAAGGGCAAAGTAACGTTTGCTACCAGCGACACACGGGAATGCTCCTGCATAGTAGTCTGTCAAGTTCGGTCGTTTTTGTCGCCTTGGATACTTTTTCATGGCGCGCTTAGCTGGGCTACAGCCGTTGCTGTTACAGCCAATCTACTTGTGACACGCCCTTTCCATTCTGATGGATGCTGCTATTGTCAGGAAAATACAACATTACTCAACCCTGTAACTTAAGCTACAAAGTTTATCTTTGATTAACTTTTAGATGACAGGTGTAACTGAGCGGCTAATGTTTGCCCCCGACATGCCCCTCCTAGAAGATTCAAGGACGTTACTCGGCTATGTAGCGTTCTACATTGTTCATTCACCCAACTTTTACTGACTGGCAAAAACTCAAGGTTGACCTTGCATAAACGACAGTTTGTAAGTGTTTGTTTCCTGTTTGAAAGTGCCTCTTCAAGGCTTAGTTTTAGTGCCTTTCTAAAACGTAGATCTATCTGCTGAAAGCCATGTTTTGCAACGCGGCTGTTCCCTTAG
>JBBSHC010000321.1:0-5106 GCA_038253425.1 Leptolyngbyales cyanobacterium
GGAGCCAACTGACAGGTGGGTTCTTTGTCGGTGCTACAGGTGGTGCGCTCGTTGCATTCTTCCTGCTCAAAGAATTTGCTACGGTCGATTCGATCTTCCGGGGTTTATTCAACTAGAACGGGTTCAAATTTTCAGTAAGCCTGGATCATTTGGTCCGGGCTTTTGTGTGAGTGCCTCTTTCCTCTCAAGCGATCGCAGATCGCATATCTATTTTCTCAATCGATACTACTGTGCTGTCAACTTGCATGAAACTTGAGTGTCTTCAGGAGGCTTTCAGAACTGTGTCCCTGGCAAAACTAATTAGAAGGGCTAGGAAGCAGCAAAACAGCTTTGTAAGACAACAAAGAGCCGATTGATAAGTAGCTGGGTGTAATTAAACTGGAGATGCTTTTGAGGATAGGGGTGAAATTCCCTGCTTGGAGGTGAGGCCCCACCCCACCTTCTTACAATTAATGAGGAACTTACTCACTAAAAAACCCGACAGAACGAGCTGTCGGGCTTGAATTCTACATCTATGCAGTGATTAAAGCCCCGACATTGCCATCTACAGGAGTAGATCGAGCCTAACCCCTCTAGACGGCAACATCAAGAAGTCCATTACTAACGAATGTATTCTTTTAGAACACTATTGCGGTTAGGATGGCGCAGCTTACGCAGCGCTTTTGCTTCAATCTGACGGATGCGCTCACGTGTAACGTTGAAAATCTGACCGATCTCTTCTAGCGTTTTCATCCGACCATCATCCAAACCGTAGCGCAACCGCAAAACATCGCGCTCACGAGGGCTAAGGGTATCCAGAACGCTCTCAAGATCTTCACGCAACAGGTTCTTAGACACTTGATCTTCTGGCGTCTCGCCATCCGATTCAATAAAATCACCTAAGCGCGAATCTTCTTCTTTACCAATAGGCGTCTCTAGCGAAATCGGCAATTGAGCAGACTTGGCAATAAACCGCAGCTTCTCGATCGTCATTTCCATGCGAGTGGCGATTTCTTCTTCAGTCGGCTTGCGCCCCATTTCCTGCGACAGAAGCTTGGTGGTCTTCTTGATGCGCGAGATGGTTTCGTAAAGATGGACTGGAAGACGAATTGTGCGAGATTGGTCTGCGATCGCCCGTGTGATTGCCTGACGAATCCACCAGGTTGCGTAGGTAGAGAACTTGTAGCCCTTTTCGTGGTCAAACTTTTCAGCCGCACGAATAAGACCCAGACTACCTTCCTGAATTAAATCCTGGAAGGATAAGCCCCGGTTCATGTACTTCTTGGCGATCGAAACAACCAGCCGCAGGTTAGACTGCACCATTTTATCTTTGGCACGACGACCTAAGTGCAGGCGATGGCGAAAGGCAGAAAGCGGCATATTCACCGCATTTGCCCATTCCTTATCCTGAGGATCGCGGTCTAACTGCAACAACAGGTCTTCCCGAATGCGCTCCAACTCAAGCAAATCGGCAATTTTGCGTGCCAATTCGATTTCTTCATCTGCACGCAGCAGTCGAATGCGACCGATTTCCTGCAAATACAGGCGAATAGAGTCTTCCGTGTAATGCTTCTTTTTTACCTGCGTCCGGCGGCGTGTAGCACGAGCCTTACCAGGCTTACTATCTTCCTCATCAGCGGTTGTATCTGAAGCTTCGTCTCGATCCTCTTCGTCAACGAAGAAGCCTAACTCACTCTCAGGTAAGTCGCCGGAAGCGTCGCTTAAAAGCTCGATTTCGAGTACGTTGTTGGCCTGGGTCATGCCGCGTTCCTCATGCTCCTTAACTAGAAAAAAAATCAGTCAACAGAGAAATTCACATGCAGAATAAAAGCTAGTAGAACCAAGAACTGGTTACGCTAGCCATGCTGCACTGGCTATTTAAAAGATTTTACCTCCACACCGAAACTATATCGCTAGGTAGAGGCACCAAATTGCAGAATATGGTCAAAAACTTTTGAGAGATGCTTCTGATTGTAGCTTTTCTAACAAAAGTTGCACATTCTTTGTTTACGTCAGTTGCACTAGTCATAACCAAAGTACGTAATACCGCGAAGTAGAACATCCCGCTGCATGACTGACAAAAGTTCACCAGACTTGTAGAGACCTTACAGTAAGCAAACGAATGTAGCAACCAAACCTTCACTCGTTGTAGAGCCTTGCTACAACACGAACAATGGACTTGGCGAACATTTTTCAGAGCCTTATGGCTTCCGAGTCGTGCTTCTTGCCTTATATCTTCAGGTAGAAATAAGTCTCTGTATAGCTACGTTAACTCAGATATTCTAAGTTAGCAGAGCAAACTGAATGTTCTTTAGCTTCCCCAACGATACTCAAAGAATAGAGGTTGGGGATCGTAACAAAATGCTGAAATACTTCAGCCATTTCAATGAAGCCTGAAACCTGCCGCCCATAGAGGGCTGAGTATTAAGCCGTTGTTCTGGGCGCGATCGCAGCAATTAGTAGTTCCAATCGTTTTGCTTGTGATCAATTAGTTATCTTGTTATTGCTTGTTGCCTATTTAGCTGGCAAATGTAACTCTTTGTAATAAATTCGCGCGGATGACGACGCCTAAACGGGTGGTTACTCTTCCATTGATTCACTGGACGATGCATCTGATCCGGCAAACAGCATGGCTTCTAACAGATTTGTTGTGTTCAATGTAAGCAGAATTCGTTTGACAGCAGGATCGCGCAAGCCACCCCAAAGGCTACAGGTTGCGGAGGCGCTACTAAGGACGATCGACGTATTTTGCCGGGAGAGCTTACAGCCAAGTTGATAGACCTGAGGGCGTCTTTGAAGATTGAATGACTCTAAGCGGCAGTAAAGCTCGCCCTGATAGAACATGCCAAGGTAAACTTTGCCGTTGAACCAGAACTTAAATGTAAAGATTTGTTCCTCATTGACGACTAGAGGTAGCACAAGCGTGACCTGCCAGTGACGACGGTGGTTGATGATGATTGGGACACAAAGCTCGCATTCACTGCTTTTGTTGGAGCGATCGAGGGGTGATCGAGGGATTGACTGCTTTGGGGCTGACACATATGACGTTTGATACCTCATCCACAAAATTTGCGCTTCGGTCACTCTCCTTGCGTCTATAAATCTCCTTGCCTCTATAAAAAGGTAAGAATGCCAAAAACCCCTTTTTATCCTACTTGCAGAGAGAATTCTGCAGTTCGCTACTGTATAAGTTTTATGAATGAGAGGCTTGAGCCGCGCTAGGACTCAGTATGGGTTGGCGAATGGCTAAAGCCAACATTGTGTTGTAAAAAAGTGTTGCCAAGCGGGAGTCGTGTTCTTTCTACCGCGATCGCGCTTGCCAGAGGTGATCCACTGTGACAAAGCGGTAGTTTTGATTCAGCAGCAATGGCAGCAATTGCGTTACGGTTTGAGCAACATCGGCACCGCCGTTATAGCCATCATGCAACACGATAATGGAACCGTTTTGCACCTGGTTGAGAACACGTTGAATAACAGTGACAACGCCGGGTTGCACCCAGTCTTCGGGAACCACGCTCCACATAACCGATCGATACTGCCATTGCTGGAGTAGTGCTAAGGTGCGGGGCGTAAAAAACCCATTGGGAGGACGGACATCGCGTACGGCGCTGGGTGGCAGTTGGCAGGCGTCTACAATTTCAGTTTGAGTCTGTGTGAGTGTTTGCTTGAGTGCTGCTGCCGAAAGGAGCGGAAACGACTGGTGATCGTAGCCGTGTAGCCCAATCCAGTGACCCCGTTCGTAAACCGTACGAGCGATCGCGGGCGATCGTTTAACACATGCCCCCAACCAAAAAAAGCTGGCGGGAATGTTGTAGCGGTCTAGAACATCCAGAAGCTGAGGCGTGTAGCGGGGATGCGGTCCATCATCAAAGGTGAGCGCGATCGTCCGGCATTGATCGTCACCGGACCATAAACAACCTGGAAATAAGGGCTTAAGTGCCTGATAGAGCACTGGATAAGCGGGGGCAAACTGCATTCATTCGACCAACGCGATGGAACACTCTACCTATACTCTAAACAACCGCACAATAAACCTGCCGTGTGTGTGCCGACTGCACAAGTGATGAAAGAACTTCGCTACTCAGAGGATAAACTAAAAACCCATCAAAGCCGGGGTTTTCTTCTTGATGCATCCAGCGAGGAGCATGAAAATCGGTCAGTGCAAAAAGGGTGATACGGTGCTTGTTGGCACGAGACCTTAACGCTTGAAAGAGGATCTGAGACCAGTTTTGATAGTCGCCCGCCAAAATGATCTAAAAGGGCGGTTTTCGGATGATTTGAGCGATCGCTTGCTCTTCTGAGCTGGTGCTTGCTACAGAATAGCTGGAATGTTGCAACAGGGATGCCAGTATATTTACCTCACGGGACTGTTTCGCCAGCAAAAGAATGTCGCTTGATGACAACTGCAATAATGGCATAGTGCAAGATGGTCAGGCTAAGAGCCATATCCAGAAAAGATGGTTTGGTTACTGACTGCTATACCGTTCGCAAAAGCAACGTTTTGCCGAGAAAACAATGGAATCTTCTTGCTAAGCTCGTTTGACGCGCTTTCGCTCGATTGATGCGCTTCCAATTTTTTTAGTCTTCGGGGCATTTTCAATCAACTTCTGCAATATTTTTAGGGTTGTTTTTAGCCTGTTATGCCTTATGGAGTGTTTGTGTGAATACATTACAGTTCTGTAAAGATAGGGATGAAATGTTGGGGATGGGTTGATGATTGCTACATAAGGCAGCGGTTTGAAGGGACGATCGCTGTGTGAATGAGCAACATTTCTTTTCTACTCATAACGACACTAAAAAGCCCCTGTTAACGCAGGGGCTTAAGTATTCGCTATCACTTGGTCAGGTGAGGGTTCTCAAGGAACCGCAGTCACACTCCGACAACTTGATCTTTAGTAAACGCCGCGACGACGGGTAGCAGCGTAGTAGATGAACAGTGCAACGATCGCACCCAGAACAGCAACGACAACGCCGCCGATACTCAAGCTAGCGGCTGTAAAGGCAAGACTGCCCGTGGTTAAAAAACTGTAGAGGCTACCGCCTACGAATGCACCGATAATGCCAAGCAACATTGTGCCAAGAATGCCGCCGCCCTGATTGCCAGGATAAACTGCTTTAGCAATTGCA
>JBBSHC010000322.1:0-5103 GCA_038253425.1 Leptolyngbyales cyanobacterium
ATGAGGAGTGTTCTGGTCGAAGCATCATAGTTACAAAAGGGTAAGTTTCAAGCAGAGAGAGATTTTTTTCCTAAAACAAGCAGTCGCAAACTTAAAATTAACGCTAGTCCAGTGTCGTAAACCGATTAATCAAGACATTTAGGTCAAGCCTGCACAAGGCTCGAAGGCAAAATTATCGCCCCAACGCATCTTAACGCGTCATCACTTGTAGTAGTCAAGCACTCAGTGGGTGAAATCGAGCTTCGCTCTTTAAAGCTAAAAACGATTGTTTATCCGACAAGCTTTTCTAGTGTGCCCAAGACTGAGACGACGATAACACTACCCTGTAGCTGATTAACCTACGCACACAGAATCTTCATATGGACTGATGCTGGGTTAGTCTCTGGTCAGTAGCTTGCAAACAAAAGCGTTTAAGCGCAGTGCCCATCGGTTCACCTACCCTTTTATTTTAACAGGGAAAACAGGGAAGCCTTTACCTGCCTGACGTGGTGCTCAGGCAAACGAAAAGCAGCCTTGAGAGCCTTCAGCATCCAGTCGTTTGTGTTTTTTCTTGGTTGCTGTCACATGTCACTCCGGAGCGGGATGAGTGCGGTGGTCGTCGATCGCCTGGGCAATAAACCACTCTAGCTTGGCAATAAAAACAGGTTCGGCAAACTCACGGGCACGCTCAATACAGGCTTGGGAGGAAAAGCGGCGTCCTTCAAATTGAGCGATCGCGCTGCAAAGATCATCTACTGTAGACTGCTCGAACAGGAGTCCGGTGCGATAGTTCAAAATGACATCACGGATGCCGCTCTGCTTGGAGGCAAGGACAGGAATGCCGTAGCCCATTGCTTCTACTGCCGCGAATCCAAAGTCTGCATCCGATCGGGGAAAGATCAACGCTTTTGTCTGTGCGTATATCGCTGCCATGTCGTCATCTGCCACCTCGCCCAAGAAGCGAATTTGTGAGCTAGCCAGCCGTTGCAGTCGTTCGGCATCGCTACCAGTGCCAATCACCCACAGAGGGCGATCGAGCCGTGTACAGGCTTCTACGACCAGATCAGCCTGCTGACATGGCGTCAAATTTCCTACATAAAGATAGTATTGATCACCCGCTTCACCTTGACCGCAAACCTTGACTGGAGGCGGAATAACGGCGGCTGAGCGACGGTAAAACTTGCGAATGCGCTGGGCTGCAACCTCTGAATTGGTGACGAAGCGATCGACCCGTTGCGAAGCATAAAAGTCGTATTGCCGGAGGCGGGTATCAACCCAGTATTGGTACCAGGAACGCTTGTTTGTCGGCTGCACGATTGTTGGTTGAGTGGTTTCCCAAAGGTCACGGGGTGGCGTATGGCAATAGCTAATGTGCAGCGTCTCAGAGCGAGTCAGCACAGATTTACTGAGGTAGCTTCCTGATGACGAAATGACCAGGTCATAGGCAGATAAATCCAGCGATTCCCATAAATATGGCAAGAAGGCTCTAAACGCTTGATAGTAGCGGACGATACCCGGTAGCGGTTGAGCAGGAATGGTACGAAGATCCCAATCAGCAAAGAACGCGATCGCGTTGCCCAGGCGCTTGTGATCAATAAAAGCGGTGTATACAGGTGCATCGGGATACATCTGATGCAAAACCCGCAGCACCCGCTCTGCCTCACCGTATTCGCGTAGGTAGTCGTGTATGAGAGCAACTTTCATGAGTGAGACATGCTAATTGAGCAGGCTGCTATAAAAGCCCGAATGATGTGATGGCTGAAGAAAGCTAAAAGACTTCGCTGTTGCATCCATGCTTTTCCATCAATTTTTTCAAGGTTTGAAGCGAACTCTTTGAAGACCTATCAACCTTTTAGTCTTCACATCTCTCGTAAGAAGCAGGTTGTTTAGCGATCGATCCAATACCAATGGTAGTGGGGTATACGATCGCAGGACGGCTAAATTAGGTGTGAATCATTGAAAAATTGAGGACAACAATATGAGTAGTGATAAAGGTACACGCCCTGAAGGCACAAACGTTGGTGATACATCCGATCGGGTCGAAGACGACTCCTACGATAGAGGTATTATTCCGGCTGAAACTGCTGCTCGTAAAGAGCGTGAAGGCGCTGATTTTAAAACGCACCCAACTGAAGATGATTCGGATAGCATCCATACGGAAGGTGGCTACACAGTTGATAAGGAAGGACTGCTGAACAATTACGCTGTTGAACCTGAAATGTATTACGAAACACCGGGTGACGCTCACCAGCCAGAAGAAGAAGCAGGAGCGAAAGCGGGTCAAGGTCCGGGATTGGTTTAACGCGCGATCGGGCGACTTCTGACGGTTCGCTGCCATTCTGATTTTGCTTATGTGAGCAAAAAGTTTCATGCTTTGACTTTTGAGGCATGAAACTTTTTGTTTGTGTTATTTGGCTGAAACGCTATTGAGGTGGGTGCTAGAGCCGTGCTTTTACCGCTTGGCGGATATCTGGTAAGCGAACGGTGCGTCCTCCTTCAGTGCCAGGGCATTCTGTAGAAACGCGATCGCGGTGACCACAAATGAGTGGCAGGTTACGCGTTCCGTAGTCGGCAGTTGGCGTTGGTACGGGTGTTACCGGGTCATTAAAGCCATACCGCTGGCAAAGCTGCGTGCAGAGCGCTACGGCAGATTGAAACTGCTGCGTTGAAATGGTGGCACTGGTAAAGATACCGTCAAATGCCACTCCTAGCCCATCATTAATCACGTCATGTGCGCCACGCTTACGCTCCGATCGCGCTTCATAAACCCGCCCGCTCGGCATGATAATGAAGTGATAACCGATGTCACTCCAGCCATTTCCATTCACATGGCTGTTCCAAATGAGGCGCATCCGTGCCGCTTCTTCAGCTTGAGCAGCACCCACAGCCGGAGCACTACCAAGAGCCGTGTGATGAATGGTGATACGCTTTGGCTGCAAATTGGGCAGATCAGCAGGCGTTGCCTGACTAGTCCAGGTATTGCGGGGATAGATTTTGAGGTCGCTAGAGGCGGATACTCCCTGGATGTCGATCGCAATCTGCGCCCGATCTTGGTCAGAGCCGATAATTTCAATGAGCCGCCTGCCTGCTTGCCGAAACAAAACGGGTGCCTGCCACTTACCCGCTTGCACTTTAGGACGCGCTAACTCGTACTTTTGATCCGCACGGAGCACTAATTCGGCACCATCACTATAATTTTCAGCACCGCCTTGGAGAGTGATTACCTTTTCAACCTGAATCGACGACGGCACATTTGTAAAGCTGAGTCGCGGTGGGCGCGGTTGGGTGGTACCCGCAGCGATCGTGAGCGTTACCTGATCGCGGTCTTGTCCCGTGCCAATAATTTCAATCAGACGGGTTCCCGGTTGATTAAAGCCAATCACCGCTTGCCATTTGCCAACCTGAACTTCTGGACGCGCCAGTTCATACTGCTGATCAGCACGGAGTAAAAGTCGAGCGCCATTATCGTAGCCATCGGCTGCACCCGTAATCACGACTGCCTGCCCTGCCCGAATAGGCTGCGGTACGTTTACAAACCGGAGTCGCGCTAGTGAGGGTTGGGGTGCGGCAACTTGGACGACGACTTCAACGCTTTCGCTGTCGATCGCAATTTTGAGGCGACGGCTACCAGCTTGCTGAAAGAGAAAGTCAATCTTCCAACTGCCATCAACGTCAATTACAGGTCCATTTGCTTTGTACTGATTGTCCACGGTCAGCGTCAAGTTTTGACCCGCATAACTGGGGGAAGCCGTCCCAGCGATGGAGAACTGTTGCTTGATTGGAACGGGACCCTGTGGAGCCTGAGTAACTTGAATCATGGCGAAAAAACCTCTGGTGGCAATGCAGTGTGTGCAAAAACAGCTTGCTCAAAACTAGCAGAAGGAGCGAAGGTTGAAAATTTTAGATTTAAGCTTTCGGCATTCGGCATTTAGAGCCTGTTGAAGGAAATGGCTTGCCGTCAGCGCTCAGCTTGTTGGAGTGACTTGACGGCTAGGCTGCACCCTTTTAACGGTTACAAGCCATGACATTGAGTGCTGAACAGCCTCTGAGATCAGGGGGCAGCCTTACACATGAAGAACGATTACAAACGGAGGCAGGGTTTAGATTGACTCACAACACACCATTGAGCATCGCTTTGCAACGGCGATCGCTACAATGAGGGTAAGGCAAGGACGTATTAGGAGCGTACACTCTTCATGCCAGGTCAACTCTTATTGGTGGATGATGAACCCGGCTTGCGTGAAGCAGTGCAAGCATATTTGGAAGACAGTGGGTTTGCTGTAGCCGTTGCCAGTAACGCTGGGGAAGGCTTAGAACTGGCGCGACAAAAGCTGCCCGATCTGGTGATCACCGATATTATGATGCCTCAGGTGGATGGCTACCAGTTTCTCAAGCAATTGCGCGATAACCCGCAGCTCAAAACGCTGCCCGTTGTGTTTTTGACTGCAAAAGGAATGACCACCGATCGCATTCAAGGCTACAACGCTGGCTGTGATGCGTATTTATCGAAACCGTTTGACCCTGATGAGCTAGTCGCGATCGTCACCAATCTGCTGCAAAAGCGGGACACAGCCCGCGCTGCCGGAGAGGATGAACCGCGCAACATAGAAGATGTCATTCGAGAAATTGAAGAAATCAAGCGATTGCTGACTAAAGGGGGTACGATCGTCCAGGCATCCAACACGGTGAAAATCGATTTCACGCCGAGAGAGCAGAGTGTGCTCGATTTAGTGGTCGATGGTCTGATGAATAAAGAGATCGCCCGTCGCCTAGAAACCAGCGTCCGCAACGTTGAGAAATATGTGAGCCGTCTCTTTAGCAAGACAGGCACCAGTAGCCGCACGGAGCTAGTACGCTACGCCCTAGAACATGGCTTGATTAAAACTAGCTAAAAAACTAGCTAAGACGCTAACAAGAACTCATGTCTTGGCTTGTAGCTGTTGGGAAGCAGACGTCAGAAGCCAGCGATCGTACAACCTTGCAGAGATCTGCTTAAGCCAAAAGCGCGACCATCCACCAAAGCGTGAGCTTTGCTAGTATAGCTGCCGCCATTGACATTAGGACATTGGCAACAACGGGGGTGTGGGGGAAAGGCCCCCAGCCAGGGGTTCCACCCCTGCACCC
>JBBSHC010000323.1:0-5065 GCA_038253425.1 Leptolyngbyales cyanobacterium
GCCCGAAACGGGGATGGTGAACCAGGACTGAAAACACTTTGGCGCGGCATTCGGGTGCTCCAGCATTTACTCGAAGGCGCGCAACTTACTGCTAAAGCCTAGACCCTGCAACCATCCTGCCGACTTTTGTGTAATGGATAGGTCTAGGGGTGAGGGTGAGTCGTTCATGCTGCAAACCTCAAGGTTGTGTTGTGGTCAAGAGTGAAAACCAGTGGCGGCAATGGGTTCAGGGTGGGTTCAGTCCCAGGACACTAAGGCTTTCAGGTCGTCGTGGGTGTCTTCCTGTTCCACAGTGGGAGACTGCGACAGCGCCTGGGCAGGCTGAACACAGGGAAAGAGCCAGCAGTTCAGCACGTGCTCCAGTGCGTCCCTTGGATCGTCGGAACGCAGACTGGCAGCGATTTCAAGGAGCATCTGCTGGTGGGACTTTTTGACGATGGAAAGTCGCATGCTCACCCCCCTTGCAGCCGCAACGCCACTTCGTATAAGCCTTTCGCGTTCTGCCAACGAGCGTCGTCAGGGACAACAATGCCTTTCTGCTTGAGCAATTGCGGAATGCCGGGTAAGCAAGCGCCACCGCCCACCGCAATGACAGCCGTAGCAGCAGGTACACGGATCTCAGCCGCTTTGACGAACGGTTTCAGCCCACTGCTGAACCACTCCGGTAACGCTTTCAGGTAGGCGTCTTTGAAGTCCCAGTCTGGGTGCCGCGTGCCGTAGGAGAAGTCGCCCAATTCAATGCCAGTGCGAATTAAGTGCCGATCCGCAGGGCGTTTGAGGAACTGGCGCACGTTGTCAGCCGTAGCAATAGCGTCAATCAGTTTCTCTACGCCTGCGTCTGGTGCGTAATCCCGGTACGTCATTTGCAAGCCGTTGAATGCACTCACAATCGTGGTGCCGTTACCCATGTCGTACAGCAGTCCGTTGGTGAAATCATGCTGCCGTCGCAGGGCATAAGCCACACCAGCAACCTCTTCCAGCACTTTGCCAATCGTCACGGTGACACAGCTTTCTTTGCCCAAGAGCCGTACCTGGTGAGTGCCTGCCAGTGCTTGAGCCAGCGACCGTCCAAACGTTTTGCCGTCATGCACCGAAGCCGCAAGGAATAGTGACCAGTCAGGTCGGTGGGGTAATTGTGTCAGCGCACTGAGCAGCAATTGCAGGCAAAGCTCAGACTTGCCCTCGATGCTGTCTGTGACCCGGTAAATGCCTGTGGGCGATTGGTAATAAGCATTAAGGCCGCCGATCCATTGTTTGCCTGTAAGGTCAGCGCGATCGCCCTCCAGGTACTCCACGTACCCCTGATTTGGGTGCGCCGCGCGTTCGGGCAGGTAAAGGATGTAGCTCTCTTGGAGAATTTGACCCAGTGCTGAGTAGAGTTTGACGGCACCGTTACCCACGTCCAGCCCAATTGCTGACGCCTGACGGGAGCTGTCAGCGGGTGCCAGCTTAGAACTGTTTGTGGGTGGGCTTTTAGAAGGAGAAATCGTGGTCATAGGCTTCAAACCTTGATGGAGTGAGCATTTAACGCATGGCAAAGTCGAGGGGCAAGAAATGTCTCCTCCTGCCCTCCGGTGGCGTGTCGCGTCGTCTTATGGAATTTAAGTTAGCATATATGCAGCAGATAATATGCAAATAGTCTATTAAAGTTGCATACTACTTCAGATCATTTGCAGAACTGTAGGATAAGAGCAATAGCACCATGAGTGAAAAAGTGAGCAAACGAGTCTTTGTGACCGTGCCGGATACGGTCTATGAAGAGTTGGAAGACTGGGCAGAGAAGCAGGGGCGAAGTGTCTCTAACCTCACAGCCTTTCTGGTAGAAGCCTCATTGCGAGCAGCTAAAGAGCGTGGTGAGTACACGCCTCCGAAGCAAAACAGCCAGCCGAGTGACCAGAGCAAGTAAGGAGGTTCTATGACCCAACTACTCGATACTGACCACATTCCAACCCCGAACATTGACCACCTGGTGCTTGAGGACGACACGCCTGTGGACAATTTTCAGTCTGAAGTGCAGCAGCGGCTGCTAGTCGAGCCGCTCTATAGCGCTAAGGCTTTGCCCACGCCGTTCTTGGTGGCTGCCAACGTAGGTCTGTTCTACAAACTCAAGGGTGATCCAGTCGTCCCCGACGTGATGTTGAGTTTGGGTGTCCAGCGTCCTGACGACTTCTCGCAAAAACAGAACCGCTCCTATTTGACCTGGGAAATTGGGAAGCTGCCAGAGGTCTGCCTGGAAATTGTCTCGAACCAGGAAGGCGACGAGTTAACGTTGAGCCGCAAGTCACAGCAGAAGGGCAGGGCGATCGCGAAGAAAGACCTGTATGCCCAGCTCCATATTCCCTATTACGTGGTGTTCGACCCGCTGCAACAGCTTCAGGGTCAGGACGATATGCAGGGGGCACTACTCCGAGTGTGGGCACTGGCAGGCGGTCTCTACAGCGAACTCACCCCCCCTGAAGGTATTCGTGCGGCGGGTCAGCCCGTCTGGCTAGCAGCCATTGGTCTAGGGCTCACGCTTTGGGAAGGTCAGTTTGAGGAAGCGGTCACTCGGCTCTGGCTCCGCTGGTGCGACCAAGCGGGGCAGGTGATTCCAACTGGTGCGGAACGAGCTGATACTGCTGAGCAACGAGCTCATGCTGAGAAGGCGCGGGCTGATCAAGAGCAACAGAAAGCGCAGCAAGAAGCACAGCGATCGGCTCGGTTAGCCGAGCAATTGCGGGCACTGGGTATCGATCCAGATATGCTCCCATAACGACTTAGACCCGCTGCTACTCTTACCCCGCACCCAGTTTGACTGGAGGAGCGTCTATATGCGTCAACGTACCCGGTCTGCTTCCTCTACCTGTGGTCGAGGCTTTCAAAAAGCACCTGTTGGCAGGTTGCCCCAGCGTCACCGTGCAGGACAAGGCAAACCCCTATCGGTGCTACGTCAGAACCTGGCGTTTGCGCTTTCTAGCTATGGGTGTTACCTCTACTCCGGTGCTCAAATTGACGCGGTGTTGACGTTGGCCCAGGACTTTGCGGCTGACGGTTATGTGGCCACACGCTACCGGGAAGGTGTCTGTGTGCAGCACGTCTCGCTGCCACCCCTGGAAGCAGCGGCTGTCCGGTTGTTAAACGGCACCATGAGTCAGAAAGAATGGTCAACCGTCCAGGTTGACGTGATAGGGGTGAAATGAGCAGTGGAGCAGGAAGTAGTGTTAAGCCTGGAATCACTATGGTGTAAGGGTTTTAATCACACAGCTTCATGCCCTGGTTCTTTTCGGTCTATTGCTGCCCACGCAGAAGGGCTACCAGAGCATCAGGGTTTCAGCCACTTGCAATCCGTGAGATTACGTTTGTAATCTGCCCCTTGGCTGTACTAGCTAGTCCAAAACGAGTCCAAGCCCTTTGTAGTAAGCTTTTTAACTAATTTACCCTACTTATCGATGCGTTCATGCCGTCCGCAAATTCCTTAGCGCTGTTTTTGGTCCGACTGCTACGGCAACGCCTACGGGTCGATAATTGAATCCTGAGCTACTGCCCCTGAGCTACTGATGGTCGGACTATGAATGCAGTCGAAATCGAAGAAGCCGTTTCCCGGCTCGCTGAAGTGCCCTTTGACCCGGAGGCTTTCCCCTTTGCCTTTCTCGAAGCCTTTGGCAACAAGCCGACGACCCTCAAGCGGCTCCAAAGCAAAAGCAGTAGCTCGAACCAATCTGACCTACCCGACGGCGTACTCCAGCGCAACAATATTCACCTCAAGGTTTGCCCAGAAGGCGAGGTGAGCGCTACCCTCACGGCATTGCGGGATAGTCCAGCCACCGCAAAGCAGAAGGCCAAGTTTATCCTCGCTACCGATGGCAAAAGCCTTGAGGCAGAGAACCTGGCCGATGGGGAGACGATCGCCTGTGACTACCCCAACTTTCCTGATCACTTCGGTTTTTTCCTGGCGCTGGCGGGCATTACAACGGTCAAGCAAATCCGTGAAAACGCCTTTGACATCAAGGCCACAGGTCGCCTCAACCGCCTCTACATTGAGTTACTAAAAGACAACCCAGACTGGGACACGATAGAGCGCCGGGAGGAGATGAACCACTTCATGGCGCGGCTGATCTTCTGCTTCTTCGCGGAGGATACGAATATCTTTCACAGTGATGGCTTGTTCACGGCTACTGTCCAGCAGATGAGTGCGAGCAATTCCTCGAATACGCATGAGGTGCTGTCTGAGCTGTTCAAGGCGATGAGTACGCTGCCCAAAGCACGGGAAGCGGCCCAGATCCGCAGTTGGGCCGATGTCTTTCCCTATGTGAATGGGGGTCTGTTTTCGCCCAGTGACGATGGCAGCGTGGAGGTGCCGAGCTTTAGCAAGATTGCCCGCTCTTACCTGCTGCATGTAGGCAATCTCGACTGGACAAAGATCAACCCCGATATTTTTGGCTCGATGATTCAGGCGGTGGCAGATGATGAGGAGCGCGGTGCTTTGGGAATGCACTACACCAGCGTGCCCAATATCCTCAAGGTGCTGAATCCGCTATTTTTGGATGACCTGCGTTCCCAGTTGGAAGCAGCAGGGGATAACGCCCGCAAGCTGCTGAACCTGCGGCAACGGATGGCTCGGATTCGGGTGTTTGACCCCGCTTGCGGCTCTGGCAATTTCCTCGTCATTGCTTACAAGGAGATGAGAGCGATCGAAGCGGAGATTAACCGCCGTCGGGGTGAGCCAGATCACCATTCTGACATTCCGCTGACCAACTTTCGGGGCATCGAACTGCGCCACTTTTCCGCTGAGATCGCCCGTCTGGCGCTGATTATTGCCGAGTATCAGTGTGATGTGTTGTACCGGGGACCGCAACTGGCGCTGGCGGAGTTTTTGCCGCTAAAGGACGATAACTGGATTACCTGCGGCAATGCCCTGCGGCTGGATTGGCTCAGCCTCTGCCCACCGACGGGGACGGGGGTGAAGGTGGGGTTTGAGTAGTAATGGATGTTGTTGGCGAATTGTACTATCAAGGTTTTGCTGGGGCTAAAGAGGCAAACCGGGAACGGCGTGTTTTGGCATGCGGTTGTCCTTGTAGCCATGCCA